>JBCCAC010000405.1:0-2218 GCA_039815015.1 Pseudomonadota bacterium
CAAAACGCCGCTGCATCCCGTTCAGACGATCCTGCCAGCGCGCGATCTTCGGTCGTTCGCTCCGTACATGTTCAAGGAAGTGAAGCGCTCCGCCGGGCCACAACACCCGGCGTATTTCAGAGAGAACGCGGGCAGGATCGGCGACGCTGCACAGCGTCAGGCTGCAAACTACATGATCGACGCTGGCATCCGGCAGCGGCAGATCTTCACCAGCAAGCTCCAGCATCTCTATGGGGACGCGCGCCGCCGCGATACGCGCTAGCGACTTTGCCGTCATGCCGTCCGACGGCTCCAGCGCGATCAGGCGCCTTACACGGCCTGGGTCATAGAACCGGGCCGAAAGTCCGGTACCGAACCCGATTTCCAGCACGTCTCCCGATGTACCGTCCACCAGCTGCGCGCGCCGCGCCTGCAATTCCGGGGCGCGCATGGCGCGGTCACAAATCAGCGGAAACAGGCGTTTGGCGTAGATCCCCACGAAACCCCTTCCCTTCGCCGTTGATTTGCGGGAAATAGCAGAAACGTGGAAAGCCTCCACGAAATTCGAAAAACGGAATTTAGGGGAATGACGATGATCAACCTGACCAAGGGCGTTGCCGCCATGGTGCTCGTGGCCGGGCTCGGCCTGTCGGCATGCAGCGAGGGGACTGAGGACAGCGCCGAAGCGACCGTCGAAGGTGCCGCTGACGACGCCGAACTGGCCGGACAGGCCGCGATCGACGACATGGAAGCCGGCATGGAAGAAATGGGTGCCGAGCTCGACCAGATGGGTGCCGAGATGGGCGCCGAATTCGATCAGATGGGCGCCGAACTCGACGCCACGGCAGACGAAGCGGCGGCCGATGCCGAGGCAAATGCCGAGGAACTGGAAGCCGAGATCGAAGAAGAGCTCTAAGGCTTGAAAACAGGTTCACGGGTCCGCGCCCGGCGCGGACCCGTGAGCGGGAATTCGGGGCGGTGGCGCTTAGGGCGCGGCCGCCCTTTTCCTATCTGCTACAAATGCAGAGCCGTCAGAGCCGTTCCGGCAGGTTCAGGCTCGCGCGGTCACGCTGGCCGTCGATACGACCGCCGCAGGGCAATTCTCCGCACGCAGCGACCGGACCCCGATGCCGTAGGCGATCGCACCGCCGACCAGATTCGCGACCAGCTCGGCTGCGAAGACGCCGGTTTCCTGGAACAGCTCGCGACCGATCCAGGCGGCCGGTATCATCACCGCCAGCACGCGGAGGGCGCTGATCGCGGTCGCCACTTTCGCACGGCCGATCGCATTCAGCGCGCCGTTCGTCACGATCAGGACGCCATAGGCACAGATGCCCCAGGCCGCGATGCGCAGATACAGCGCGATCTCGTCCTGCACACCGGTATCGTCCGAAAAGACCGCCGCCGCTTCGTGGCAGAACACCACAAGCAGCGCCGCGATCACAAGCCCGTACCCCACCGAGAACGCCGAGGCTTCCTTGAGTGCCAGCCGCGACCGGTCGGCGAGCCCGGCGCCCCAATTCTGTCCGACGATGCCGCCGATCGACGACGACATGGCCAGAAGCGGCACGACCGCGAAACTCTGTACCCGGCCCGCGACACCGAAGGCGGCGACGGCGTCCTCGCCGAAGCTCGCAAGAAATCCGGTCAGAATGGTGAGCCCGACAGGATTGATCGAATTGGAAAGCGCGGCCGGCGCGCCGACGTCGGCCAGCGCGGCGATTCCTTTGCTCCAGTCGCTACCCGGCAGACGCCGGACCGGCAGACCGAGACGGCTGCGCGCCGCCAGCGTAATGGCAACGGCCGCGGCGATCGCAAACGCCCCGACCGAGGCATAGGCCGCCCCGGCGATGCCATAGGATGGCAATGGCCCCCAGCCGGCGATCAGCAGCGGGTCGAGCACCCAGTTCGCCGCCGCCATCGAAAGCAGGATGCTCGCCGACCGCTTGGCTGCGCCCTGTGCCCTCAGCGTGCCGTTCGCGCCCATCGACAGGAGAAGCAGCGGGAAGCCGAGCGCGTAAGGCCGCATATATTTGCTGATTTCGACGGCAAGCGCATCGGACGCGCCGAGCAGTTGGAACAGCGCACGTTCCAGACCGAACAGCGCGCCGCCGACCGTCAGGCCGAACATCAGCGCAATGGCGACGCCCTGCGCCGCGCGCCGCTTGGCAAGGTCCACCTCGCCGCCGCCGAGCGCACGGGACACGACCGAATTGATCCCCACCAGCACGCCGACGCC
>JBCCAC010000262.1:0-3955 GCA_039815015.1 Pseudomonadota bacterium
CGAAGCGGCGCGCGTCATGGTTCCGCGCGGACGGGGCACGATCCTTTTCACAGGGGCGACGGCATCGATGCGCGGTGCGGCGGGGTTCTCGGCATTTGCCGGCGCGAAACATGCGCTCCGGGCGCTCGCCCAGTCGATGGCGCGGGAACTGGGACCCCAGGGCATTCATGTCGCCCATATCGTCGTCGACGGTATGATCGACGGTAAGTTCGCGCGCGAGAATTTCCCCGATGTCGAGGCTCGTCTGGAGCGACAGGAGATTCTGTCGCCGGACGCCATTGCCGAGGCCTATGTCATGTTGCGGCGTCAGGACCGGAGCGCCTGGACCCATGAGCTCGATCTCAGACCCTGGACGGAGGCGTTCTGATCATGACCAAAACCGTGGAAATGCTGTTCGATTTCGTCAGTCCCAACGCCTACCTCGCCTGGTATCCGTTGCAGGACATTCTGGCGCGCACCGGTGCCGCGCTGACGATCACGCCGGCGTTTCTGGGTGGAATCATGAAGCTGACCGGCAATCAGCCGCCGATGGTCGCCAATGCCGGTATCAAGGGCAAGAATGAATATATGATGCTGGAAATGCAGCGTTTCATCGCGAAACACGGGCTCGCGCAGTTTGCCATGAACCCGCACTTTCCGATGATGACGATCACCATTCAGCGCATGCTGCAACAGGCGGTTGACGAGGGGCGAGGGGCGGCGTTCATCGACCATGTCCTGCCGCACGTCTGGGAACGGGGCGTCGACATCTCGAACCATGACGCGATCCTCGCCGTGCTCGACGGAAGCGAATTCGACGGCGCCGCTCTGCTCGCCGGTGCGGCTGCGGCAGACGTCAAGGCGCGCCTGACGACGAATACCGAAACTGCCGTCGCACGCGGCGTTTTCGGGCTGCCGACCTTCTTCGTCGGTGACGAAATATATTTCGGGAAGGATCGGCTGGACGGCGTCGAAGAGGCACTGACCGCACGTTAGGAATTGACCAGCAATTCTGGCTGGACCCGGTTTTCGGAGCTGACCGCTGTAACCGTGTCCGCCTTTCCGTCGAGCGGTACGTCGAGCCATATGGAGAGGCCCTCGCCCGGCGCGGTTTCGACGCCGATCGTCTCGCCCAGCCGGCCCGCCAGATCGCGCGCCACGGCGAGGCCGATGCCGGTTCCCTCGATACTGCCGCCTTCGCGCCCGATGCGATCGAAAGGCGTGAACATACGCTGCTGATGTTCCGGACTGAGCCCGGGACCGGTATCGCTGACCATGATCCGCAGGTTGCTGCCCTGCCGCTCGGTCGTGAGGGTGATCCGGCCGCCCACACCGCCATATTTGATGGCATTGGTGGTGAAGTTGAGAAGGATCTGTGTCAGCGCGCGAGCGTGCGAGCGGACCGTCAGCGGGCGTTGCGGATAATCGATACATAGCCGCGCGCCATATTCGGCCGCCGACGGGGCAAGGACACGGTCGATCTCCGCGAACAGTGCGCGCACATCCACGGCGCCCAAATCGAGCGGAACCGTGCCCGACGACGTCCGCGCCAGCTCCAGAGCATCGTCGACGAGTTCCAGCAGTCGGCGGCCCTGCGCCGCGACGATGTCGAGATAATCCGCGTGACGCGGGTGCAGCCTTTGCTCCGTGTCGCACTGGACGAGTTCGGTAAAGCCGATGACGGCGTTCAGCGGCGTGCGGAATTCATGGCTGAGCGAGGCGAGAAAGCGCGTCTTGGTCGCGTCGGAATCGGCAAGTGCCGCATCCGCGTCGGCAGTGTGCCGTTCCAGACGGCGCTGCAGAATGACGAGCTCGATAAGGACGATGCCGATGAGGACAGTGACATTTACAAGCCACAGGACCGGAATGTCGGCATAAAGCGCTGCCGTTATCAGGGCGATGCACGCACTTGTCGCCGCCGCAATGATCAGCCAGCCAAAACGCCGACCGGCTATGCGGTCGCGCATCGCCGGAAAGACCCGGCACCAAACATCCAACACATGCCCCCACATGGGGGCATGTCTCTATGCAAATGCTGGCAATCGCTAGTCGAACCGGGTCCGAAACGGCGATCAGGCGGCGGGAATCAGAACCGTATCGGAGGCAACGGGCAGGCTGTGCGGACAGTCGGCGTTGTAATGCAGGCCGCGGCTTTCCGGCCGGGCCTGCGCCGAGCGTACGATCAGGTCGGCGACGGTGACGAGATTGCGCAGCTCTATGAGGTCGGCGGTCACGCGGAAATTTTTGTAATATTCGTCGACCTCCGCCTTCAGCATGTCGACCCGGTGGGCGGCGCGTTCCAGGCGTTTGTTCGTACGCACGATCCCGACATAGGCGGTCATGAACCGGCGGATCTCCCGCCAGTTCTGCTGCACGACGACCTCCTCGTCGGAATCGGTGACCCGGCTTTCATCCCATGCGGCGATCCGTGGCGGCGATTCCAGGTCGACGTCGTGCGCCAGAATATGGTCCGCCGCCGCGTCGCCGTAGACGAAGCATTCCAGCAGGGAATTGGACGCGAGCCGATTGGCCCCGTGCAGGCCGGACTGCGTGACCTCGCCCGCCGCATACAGGCCGGGAAGATCGGTGCGGCCATGCCGGTCCACCATGACGCCGCCGCAGGTGTAATGCTGCGCGGGCACGACGGGGATCGGTTCTCTGGTCATGTCGATGCCGAGCCCCGCCAGCTTCGCGCGGATGGTCGGGAAGTGCGCCTCGATAAAGGCCTCGGATTTATGGCTGATGTCGAGATGCACGAAATCGAGGCCGAGCCGCTTGATCTCATGATCGATCGCGCGGGCGACGATATCGCGCGGTGCCAGTTCGCCGCGCTCGTCGAAGCGGGGCATGAAGCGTTCGCCGGCACCCTGAACGCCGGGCGGCAGTTTCAGAAGGCCGCCTTCGCCGCGGACCGCCTCCGTGATGAGGAAGTTCTTGACCTCCAGATTATAGAGGCAGGTCGGATGGAACTGCATGAATTCCATGTTCGAAATCCGCGCGCCCGCGCGCCACGCCATGGCGATGCCGTCGCCCGTCGCGCCGCGCGGCGCGGTGGAGAATAGATAGGTCCGCCCCGCGCCACCCGTCGCCAGCACCGTCGCCCGTCCCGTGATCGTGTCGACCGCCTGCGTGCGGCGATTATAGGCGTAGACGCCCCATACGCGGCGGTCGTCATGGCCCGCGCCGCCGTCCTGCGAATGACGGCCCGTCGCCAGATCGATCGCCACCATGTCGGGCAGGAGCGTCAGATTGGGTTCGGCGCGGGCGGCGGTCTCCAGCGCCTCCTGCACCGCCCAGCCGGTCGCATCGTCGACATGGACGATGCGGCGCGCCGAATGCCCGCCCTCGCGCGTCAGGTGCCAGCGTTCGCCGAGATTGTTGGGGCCGGTATCGTCGGGATTGAAGGGGACGCCGAGCGCCGCCAGCCGCTCGATGGCTTCCGGTGCATTTTCGACGACGAACTCGACCGTCTCACGCTGATTGAGCCCGGCGCCCGCGATCATCGTGTCTTCGATATGTGCTTCGAACGTGTCGCCGGGTTCCAGGACGGCCGCGATGCCGCCCTGTGCCCACGCCGTCGAGCCGGCATTCAGATCGCCCTTCGACAGCACCGCGACCTTCATGGTCTTCGCAAGGACGAGTGCGGCGGTCAGGCCGGCCGCGCCGGAACCGACGATGACGGCATCGAAGCGGCGCTCAGCCATCGACGACGCCCTGCTGCGTAAGACTGAGGAACACGTCCTCCAGGTCCGCCTCCCGCGTCGAAACGTCCTCGACGCCGAGGCCACGCTCCGAAAGCGCCGCCAGTAGCGCGCCCGCGCCGACCTCCGACCGGTCATAGGTCAGGACCAGCTCGCGCGTGCCGACCAGTTCGGCCTTCTGTACGGGAAGGCCGTCCGGCACCGCGTCGAGGTCGCGGTCGACGATGGCGATCAGGCATTTTTCGCGCGCGGTGGCGAGAAGGGTCGCGGTATCG
>JBCCAC010000276.1:0-3855 GCA_039815015.1 Pseudomonadota bacterium
CCGGCGAGCCGCGTCCCGGCAGCCTGCGGCAGATCGCGGTTCATGTCCCACTTCACGGCCCTGATGCGCGGATCGGCGGTCAGGGCGATCATGCGGTCGCAAATGTGCCGGAAACCGTCGGGGTTCGTCAGGTCGAGGCCGTATTGGCTGCGACCGAGCGGCTGGTCGGCACGGCCGACGATCCAGTCCGGATGCGCCGCGAACAGCGCGCTGTCCGCGCTCACCATTTCCGGCTCGACCCACAGGCCGAAATCCATGCCCGCCGCCCGAACATGGTCGATCAGCGGGTCGAGACCATCGGGATAGGCACAGTCGCGCGGCGTCCAGTCGCCGAGGCCTCTCGTGTCGTCCGTCCGTCTGCCGAACCAGCCATCGTCGAGGACGAACCGCTCGACGCCGAGCGCTGCGGCCGCACTCGCCATTTCCTTCAGCCGGCCGAGGTCGTGATCGAAATAGACGCCCTCCCAGCTGTTCGCCTGCACGGCGCACGTCGCCGGGCGGCCGTGTGTGCGGCTGGCGTCCTGCATGGCGATGCGCAGGCCGTTGCGGCCCCGGTCGGACCAGGCGATGACGAGTGGCGGCGTTTCGATGCGGCCGTCTCGCGGTGCCAGTTCGTCCGCCGCGAGCGTGAAACCGAGATAGGGCGCGCCGTCGCGGGACGTGAGTACCGCAGCGTCGAAATTGCCGTGCCATTCGAGATGCGCCAGCAGCGCTTCGCCGGCGTCTTCGTCAGTGGCAGGCGTGCCGAAGACGAGGCCCGGAAAGGCATCGTGCGACAGCCGCGATCCGCCGCGGTTGAGAAACGCCGTCCCGGCGCCGACATCGAAGGCGACCAGCGCGAATTCCCCCGCCCAGCGCCCGCCGAACCGCAGCCCGTTGGAAAGATGGCGCGGCAGCGGAAAGGTGACACCAAAGTCACGCCCGTTCGCGATTTCGACGTCCACCGACATCGTCAGCGCGAAGACGCCGGGGGCGCGGGCGGTGATCAGGATGTCCGCGCGAATCTCCTCGGGATTCCGGTAGCGGAAGCTCAGTGCGTCTTCGACCGTCTCCACGCTCTCGAAGCGCCAGGAGCCGGGTATGCCGGAGAGCGCCGGGCGCCCCATCCATCCGCGCGCCGCGTCCGGAAAGAGCGGGATGGGCTCACCGGCGTCGAACAGCCCGTGCGCGCGGGGCGGGCCGCAAAGCATGGCACCGGCGTCACCGATGGGCGCACCAATATGAACGATGCGCGGCCAGTCGCCCCCGACATCGACACATAGCTGGGCATGGTCTGCCGTCAGGGACACGAGCGAGGCGGTCAGCGGAGCGTCCAGCGCACGCGTTCAAAGGTGCTGTGGGAGGTGGCGACCGGCATGACGGGAATGTCGCCAAAACGGGTGCTGTAGGAAAGCGATTTCTAAGCGGGCCGGAATGGTGCGCGGTAGATTAGCGGTCCTGGAAACGTCGCCCCGGACCCGATCCGAAGCCTTTATCCCGCTTTGCCACTAGGCCCGGAATCAAGTCCGGGGCGACGGTGCTCAGGGCATGTTGAACGCACCCTAAGTTAAGCGCCGAATGGATCCCCGCCTGCGCGGGGATGACAGTTGGGGTGATGCGCAGAATTCAAGGCACTTTTAGAGAGATGATCTCTCTTGGAACTACCGCGCTTTAGTTCGACGCGGCGTCCTTCTTCGCGGTCAGGACCGCGAGGCGGCGCTCGGCGCGGGTGCGGGCGGCGTCGTCATCGGCGGCGCGCAGGGTGGCCTCGGCGTCCGCGATCTCACCCGAAAGCGCCTGCGCGTCGATTTCGCCGACCGGCTGTGCATGTTCGGCGAGGATGGTGAGGCCGGTATCGGTCACTTCCGCAAAGCCGCCCTCGATGAAGATGCGCTCGGCGCTGGCGGACGCGCTATCGTAGACCTCGATCGCGCCGGGGCGTATCGTCGACATGAAGGGCGCATGGCCCGCCAGCACGGCGAAATCGCCCTCCGCGCCGGGGACGACCACCTGATGGACTTCGCCGGAGCGAAGCTGCCGTTCGGGACTGACGAGTTCGAATTGCAGGGTCATGATTTATTAATCCTAAACAAGGCCGAGAGTTACAATTATTGCTGCGACCTCGTGGGGGATAGTCTCGTTAGTTCGGGAGAAGGTTGCTTGAAGGGCGAATTCGTCGTTCAGGCGTGCTTTATACCACGTGGTTTTTAGGCCGGTATCAGTTTCACTCTGTTTTTCGACGTTCCAGTCTCCTTCGCTATCATCGAAGATGGACAGGAAAGAGCGAACGACATTCGGATGCGCTTCCTTTGTTTCAACTACAACCCGGCAAGCTCCAAGTTCTGAGGCTTGTATCCACACCGGCCCAGTATCACTGTTGACAACTGCAGCCTGAATCGTTCCCCAATGAGCGGACGTTTCATTAAGCCAATCAGGCGGTCTTGCCTCACTAAGTAGGACATTTCTGCTCGCTAATTCTTCCGCATTTTCGTTGCTGATCTTGCGCCCGTTTAGGGTATGTCTGACGCATGCGTCCCATGCAAAAGTTACGGCGCGGCTCATGTTCATGAGATCAGTTTGCGCGTGTATAGGCTGAGACATCGCAACTGCCGAGAAAATGATCAGAAGGGGAGCAAAGACTCTGATCACGCCGCCTCAGCCGCCATCTTCTGCGCCTTCTCGCGAGCCTCGTCGATGCCGCCGACCATGTAGAAGGCCGCTTCGGGCAGGTCGTCATGCTTGCCTTCGACGACTTCCTTGAAGCTGCGGATCGTGTCGTCCAGCTCGACGAACTTGCCGGGGATGTTGGTGAAGACCTCGGCGACGTGGAAGGGCTGGGACAGGAACTTCTGGATCTTGCGCGCGCGGGCGACGGTCAGCTTGTCCTCTTCCGACAGTTCGTCCATGCCGAGAATGGCGATGATGTCCTGCAGGCTCTTGTATTTCTGCAGGATTTCCTGAACGGCGCGGGCGGTTTCGTAATGGTCCTGCCCGACGACGCGCGGTTCGAGAACGCGGCTGGTGGAATCGAGCGGGTCGACCGCCGGATAGATGCCGAGCTCCGAGATCGCGCGGTTGAGGACGGTCGTCGCGTCGAGGTGGGCGAAGGACGTCGCCGGTGCGGGGTCGGTGAGGTCGTCGGCGGGCACGTAAATGGCCTGCACGGACGTGATCGACCCCTTGTTCGTCGAGGTGATGCGTTCCTGAAGGTTGCCCATGTCGGTGGCCAGTGTGGGTTGGTAGCCCACGGCGGAGGGGATGCGGCCGAGGAGTGCCGACACTTCCGACCCGGCTTGCGTGAAGCGTAAGATGATGTCGACGAAGAACAGCACGTCCTGGTTTACTATGACGCGGAAAAATACCGCGATTTTTAGTCCCGACAGCGCAAATCGCGCGCGGGCGCCCGGCGGCTCGTTCATCTGGCCGTAGACGAGGGCCACCTTGGAGCCCTCCGAAATCGCATTGCCGTCGGCGTCCTTGGCGATGACGCCGGCGTCCAAAAATTCGTGATAGAGGTCGTTGCCTTCGCGCGTGCGCTCACCGACGCCGGCGAACACCGAGGTGCCGCCATGGCCCTTGGCGATGTTATTGATCAGTTCCTGGATGAGCACGGTCTTGCCGACGCCCGCGCCGCCGAACAGGCCGATCTTGCCGCCCTTGGCATAGGGCGCGAGCAGGTCGACGACCTTGATGCCCGTGACGAGGATTTCCGCGTCGGTGGACTGGTCGACGAACAGCGGCGCCTCGGCGTGGATCGGCATCGCCTGCTTCGCGCCGATGTCGCCGCGCTCGTCGATCGGCTCGCCGATGACGTTCATGATGCGTCCGAGCGTTTCCGGCCCGACCGGCATCCGAATCTGCGCGCCCGTGTCGGTC
>JBCCAC010000392.1:0-2373 GCA_039815015.1 Pseudomonadota bacterium
CTGCCGCAATATGACCGGTCGAAGGTCGACGGCGCCTGGGTGGAAAACGCCGCCATGCGCGCCATCGCCGGCGATCTGTCGCGTATGAGCCATGACGAGCGCGCGGCACAGCCCTCGATCGGGCACGACCGCGCCGACCTCGTCGTCGCCGGCTGCGCGATCCTCGACGCGATCCTGGAGGCGTTTCCGACGCAGGAACTGTGCGTTGCGGACCGCGGCATTCGCGAAGGCATATTGCGAACGCTGATGGCGCGCGACGGGCACTGGCGCGGATCGAACGGCCGGGCATGACCGCAGGCAGGGTGACGGGGCGGGGCGGGGCCGGCAAGACGCGCGTGAAGACGGCGCGCCGCCGGTCCGCACAATCGACGCGCTGGCTGCAGCGGCAGTTGGACGATCCCTATGTGAAGGCGGCCAAGGCGCGGGGCTATCGCAGCCGCGCGGCGTTCAAGCTCCTGGAACTTGACGAGCGGCACGGCCTCCTCGCCGGCCGGCACCGCATCGTGGATCTGGGGGCCGCGCCGGGGGGCTGGACCCAGGTCGTGCGTGAACGGCGGCCACAGGCGGCGGTCGTCGCCATCGACCTTCTCGACATGGATGCGATCGACGGCGCAACGGCGCTGAAGATGGATTTCATGGACGATGCGGCGCCGGACGCCTTGCTTGCCGACCTGGGCGGCGCGCCCGACCTCATTCTTTCCGACATGGCGGCGAATACGATCGGCCATCGGCAGACCGATCATCTGCGCACCATGGCGCTCGTCGAGGCCGCAGCCGACTTCGCCTTTCGCACGCTGGAAACCGGCGGCGCGTTCGTCGCCAAGGTTCTTGCCGGCGGTGCCGACGATGCGCTCGTCGCCCAGCTTCGCCGTGAATTCACGAAGGTGAAACACGTCAAACCGCCGGCCAGCCGTAAGGGCTCTTCCGAATGGTATGTCGTCGCCACCGGGCGCAAGCCGGTGGCGCCTGAACCGGATGAG
This sequence comes from Pseudomonadota bacterium, assembly GCA_039815015.1. Classification (GTDB taxonomy): domain Bacteria; phylum Pseudomonadota; class Alphaproteobacteria; order Sphingomonadales; family Sphingomonadaceae; genus Pacificimonas. Next base: position 981 of record JBCCAC010000392.1, read on the forward strand.
CCCGGTGAGGTTTGAGTGCATCCGGCTTTGCTGGCAGACCGCGTGCGACCGTTTCCGACAATAGCCTGAAAAGGACCGATATGCGCCGCTTCCTACCTTTGATGACCGCAGCCTTGCTCGCTGCCTGCGCGCCTGCCGGCCCCGACACGCAAACGGGCGCGGGGACCGACGGCGAGGCCGCGCTGGCGGCCGGTCTCAGCGAGGACCGGCTGAAGGCGAACGTCCAGACGCTGTCATCGGACGAATTCGAAGGCCGCGCGCCCATCACAGCGGGCGAGGAAAAGACCATCGCGTTCCTCGCCGAAAAATTCGCCGCGGCCGGGCTACAACCGGGCAATGAGGGCGACTGGTATCAGAAGGTGCCGCTCGTCGAGGTGAGCGTCGATGAGGACAGTGCCGACCTGACCTTCGAACGCGCGGGCGAAGCGTTGACGACGGCGGCATATGGCAAGGATCAGATCGTCTGGACCAAGCGCATCCGGCCCGAGGTTTCCGTCGAGGACGCGGAACTCGTCTTCGTCGGCTACGGCATCGTCGCGCCTGAACGCGGCTGGAACGACTATGCCGGGCTCGACATGAAGGGGAAGGTCGCGGTCATTCTCGTCAATGACCCCGACTGGCAGACCGAGGGTCTGGAGGGCACGTTCAATGGGCGCGCCATGACCTATTATGGCCGCTGGACCTACAAATATGAGGAGGCGGCGCGGCAAGGCGCGGCCGGCGCGCTGATCGTTCACGATACCGAACCCGCCGCCTATGGCTGGTCGACGGTCGCGAGTTCCTGGTCGGGACCGCAGATCGAAATGGACCGTGCCGATCGGGGCGCCGGGCGCGTCGCGGTCGAGGGCTGGCTGCAGAAGCCGGTCGCCACCGGGCTGCTGAGCGCCGCTGGTCAGGATTTCGATATACTGTCCGACGCGGCGCGGGAAAAGGGGTTTCAGCCCGTCCCGCTCGGCATCACCATGTCGGCGACGCTGGAAAACGAAATCCGCCGGCAGCAGTCGAACAATGTCGTCGGGATCCTGCCGGGAACGGTGCGACCGGATGAATATGTGCTCTACACCGCGCACTGGGACCATCTCGGCCGCTGTGCCCCCGGTGAAGCGGACGAAATCTGCAATGGCGCTTTCGACAATGCGACCGGGACGGCGGGCCTTATCGAGCTGGCGCACGCGCATGCCGAGGCCGGCGCGGCCGATCGTTCCCTCGTTTTCCTTGCGGTCACGGCCGAGGAATCCGGCCTTCTCGGCAGCGCGCATTATGCCGAGCAGCCGATCTACCCGCTCGCGCAGACCGTCGGCGGTCTCAACATGGATGGCCTCAACATCATCGGCGCGACCAACGACGTCGTCGTGATCGGCGCGGGAAAGTCGGAGCTTGAAGATATATTGGC
>JBCCAC010000095.1:0-7778 GCA_039815015.1 Pseudomonadota bacterium
CGGCATTCTGACCGTCGAGAATGACGATCAGGCCCATGTGCGCGCAGACCGGAAACAGAAGGACAAGGGCGGTGAAGCGGCGCGCGCCGCGCTCACCCTGCTGGCCCTGAAAACGCAATTCACTTGATCTGCATTAACTATTTAAGTGTCGGATATTTTTACATTTAATCTGCGAAACGAACAGACAAAGCATTGTAATTCCCGCATTCCCGTATCGTGGCATGAACGTTGCTACATGTTCTGTCGGGGGGAACGCTCGATCATCTTGCGATGATCGCTGTAGGGAGTTCTCTAATCATGTCTTCAATAGCGAAATCCGTCGTCGGAAAGTCTGTCACCGGGCTGGCCGCGGTTACCGCCGCGATGTTCGCGACGGCCGCCGTCGCCGTTCCCTTGTCGGGCGGTGAGACCCGCGTCGTGATAACGGCCGAAATCGAACCGCTCGGGCTGACGCCGGGTACGCTCGGCAGCGCAAGTGTCATCAACGCCGACCCTCTGACGGTCGGCTTTCCGATCTCCGGCGGTGACATCGCCGCCGACCTCAGTTCCGGTCAGATCCTGCACGAAGGGTCGGGCATCAGTCTTACCGACGGTGTCGAGCTCGTCTCGATCGAGAATCTTATCATCGATCTGGAACAGTCCTCGATCCTCGCGGACGTGTCGTTCGGCGATACGTCGCTTATCGACATCGCCGTGTTCAGCTTCGATCTGACGACGCTCGGCGAGGATGACGACGTGACGGATCTCGAGGATCCCGACATTTCGCTGTTCCTGACGGCGGACGCCGGCGGCCTGTTCGCGGAGCTGTTCGACGTGATCGACCTGTCGGGTGAGGAAATCGCCGTCGCCGCGACCGCGCCCGAATTCGCGGACGTCGATGTGCCCGCACCGGCCGCACTGGCACTGTTCGGCCTCGGGCTCGGTCTGCTCGGCCTTCGCCGTCGCCGTTGACCCCGGCGTAATGGGGGCATGAAAAGGGGTGGGTCAGCGCCGCCCGTTCGTTCCGCTTGCGGACGGGCGGGCGGTTTTCTTTTGTGCCGCGTCGATGCCGCGCTTGGGTTCGGGGCCGGGTCCGCTTAAGTGGGCGCCAGCATGTCCGTCGCCACATTGAAACCACCCCCCCGTCCGTCGCGCCCCGCCGCGCGTCTCGCCGCCGTGCAGGCGCTCTATCAGCGTGAAATGTCCGGCGCGAAGGTCGAGGACCTGCTGCGCGAGTTTCACGAACATCGATTGGGCCGGGAGATCGAGGGCAGCGAACTTGCCGATGCCGATGTCGATCTGTTCGACGAGATCGTGTCCGGCGTCGCGCTGAACGAGGCGCGCTACGATGAGACCGTGTCTTCGGCGCTCGCGGCCGGCTGGACGCTCGACCGGCTCGACCGGCCCATGCGGCAGATTCTCCGCTGCGGCACTTACGAGCTGATGGAGCGCAAGACGACGCCGCGACCGGCGATCATCAGCGAATATGTCGATGTCGCCAAAGCCTTTTACGAGCCGCCGGAGCCCGGTTTCGCCAATGGCGTCCTCGATACCGTCGCAAAGCGGGTGCGTGGCTGAGCGCAGAATCGGGGCCGGCGCCAGCCTTTCGGAAGCCGACGTCATCGCGGCGCTGCGGCCGCTCGCAAAGACAGCGCCCGCACGCGGTCTGATGGACGATGCGGCGGTCTGGCTGCCGCCGCTCGGGCGGGAGCTGGTCCTCACGCACGACACCATCGCCGAAGGCATCCATTATCTGCCCGCCGACGATCCGAGCGATATCGCCTGGAAGCTCGTCGCGACCAATCTGTCCGATCTCGCGGCGAAAGGCGCAATGCCCGCGGGCGTGCTGCTCGGCCTGACGCTCGCCGGGCAGTCCGAAGGCTGGATCGAACGATTCGCCGGCGGTCTGAAACGGGTTCTGGATGAGCATGATACCGCCCTCTTCGGCGGCGATACGGTGCTGGCGGAACGGACCGTGCTCGGCTGCACCGCGATAGGTCATGTATCGCGTGGACATGCGCTTTCCAGGGCGGGCGCGGGCGCCGGCGACCGAATTTACGTCTCGGGCACGATCGGCGATGCCGGCCTTGGCCTCGCGGCGCGGCGCGGCGAGGCCGCTTCGGATCGGTTTCTCGAACGCCGCTACCGGTTGCCAATGCCGCGGCTGGCGATCGGGCAGGGGCTTCGCGCGGCCGGAGCGACGGCGGCGATGGATGTCAGCGACGGCCTCCTGATCGATGCGAAGCGAATGGCGCTGGCCAGCGATCTCGGCGCCCGTATCGACCTGGCCCGGCTGCCGCTGTCGCCGGCGGCCGCGTCGCGACTGCCGGCAGGCACGGCAGGCCGGCTGCAGGCGGCGACGGCCGGCGACGACTATGAACTCCTGTTCGCCGCCCCGCCCGACTGTCACCCTGCGCTCGTTACGCTTTGTGAAGGTGAGGGCATTAGACTGACCGAAATCGGTGCGCTGGAGCGCGGCGCGGGCCTGTCCGTGTCTGGCGTGGATGGCGAAGACGTGATGCCCGTTCGGCTGGGCTACGAACACGGGACCTAGGCGGGGGAGGGCGGACATGGCGGGACGGCGTAGCGCGCTCCTTCTGGGCCTCGTGATCGGCGGCGGCCTAGGGGCGGCCGCGATGCAGCAATATGAAGCCGGTATCGCCGACGAGGCGAATGCAAGCGCGAGCGCCTATGTCGAGGTTCGGCGTATGCCGCTGCCGCTGACCACCGCCGAGGGGCGGCTCGTCCGCTACGCCGCCGTGGATTTTGCGCTCGAAGTGCCGGCCGACCGCCGGGGGCAGGTCCGCCGCCTTCTGCCCGAAGTGCGCCATGCGATGAACATGGCGGCGCATGAGACGCCCCTGGCGCTCGATCCGAGCGGGCGCATCGATGTGGACCGGCTGCGAACGCTGACCGAAACGGCGGCGCGCACGGCGTTGACGGGGGAAGAGGTGCGCAGTGCGAAAGTTCTGGCCGCTCAACAGATCTGAGGTCCGCGCGCGCTCTTGACCCGGCCTTAATTCCGGGTAGCAAGGCGCGAAATTCGTGGGCGATGTGACGAGCCGATGCCGGCCAGTCGCAGCCGCCACACGACATTAGGGACCCCGGGGGAGTTTTCGGTAATGGATATCGTCGTCGTCGCCATTCTGTGCGGCGTTGCCGCCGTTCTGTACGGCATCGTTACGTCGCGCTCGCTGCTTGCTGCCAGCGCGGGCAATGAGCGCATGCAGGAAATCGCGGGCGCCATTCAGGAGGGCGCGCGCGCCTATCTGGGCCGCCAATATACCGCCATTGCCATCGTCGGCGTCATCGTCGCCGTCCTCGTTTTCATATTCCTCGGCCTCGTGCCCGCCATCGGCTTCGTCGTCGGTGCCGTGCTGTCGGGCATTACCGGCTTCATCGGCATGAATATCTCGGTGAAGACGAACGTTCGGACTGCCGAAGCGGCATCGAAGTCGCTTCAGGCCGGTCTCAGCGTCGCCTTCCGTGCCGGTGCCGTCACCGGGATGCTGGTGGCAGGTCTCGCGCTTCTCGCCATCGCCGGGCTGTTCTACGCGCTCGTGACGCTCTCCGGCCTGGCACCGGATGACCGCACCGTCATCGACGGTCTCGTCGCGCTGGCGTTCGGCGCATCGCTCATCTCCATCTTCGCGCGTCTGGGCGGCGGCATCTTTACCAAGGCCGCGGACGTCGGCGCCGACCTCGTCGGCAAGGTCGAGGCCGGTATTCCCGAGGACGATCCGCGCAACCCGGCCGTCATCGCCGACAATGTCGGCGACAATGTCGGCGACTGCGCCGGCATGGCTGCCGACCTTTTCGAAACCTATGTCGTGACCGTCGGTGCGACCATGGTGCTGACCGCGCTGCAGCTGGGTCTGGGCGTCGGCGACGGCACGCTGGGTCAACTGATGGCACTGCCGCTCATCGTCGGCGGCGTCTGCATCATCACATCCATCATCGGCACGTTCTTCGTCCGCCTTGGCAAGTCCGAGAATATCATGGGCGCGCTCTACAAGGGCTTCCTCGTATCCGCGATTCTCGCCGTCCCGGCGCTCTGGTTCGCGACGCAATGGGCGATCCCCGACATGACGACGAACATCGGCGACTATGCCGAGGCACGCGAATCGCTGCTCGCACTGGGCGCAGGCGAATCCGACGCGACCCAATCGTTCCTGGCCGCGTCCGCCTTTTCCGGCACCGACCTGTTCTGGTCGATGATGGTCGGTCTGGTCGTCACCGGGCTCATCGTCTGGATCACCGAATATTACACGTCGGTCAGCTTCCGCCCGGTGAAGTCGATCGCCGCCGCGTCGGTGACGGGCCATGGCACCAATGTCATCCAGGGTCTCGCCATCAGTCTGGAGGCGACCGCACTGCCGACGCTGGTCATCTGCGCCGGTATCATCGTCGCCTATGGTCTGGCGGGCATCATCGGGATCGCCTTCGCGGCGACCTCGATGCTCGCGCTTGCCGGCATGATCGTCGCGCTCGATGCCTATGGGCCCGTGACCGACAATGCCGGTGGCATTGCCGAGATGGCCGGTCTCGACGACAGCGTGCGCAACAAGACGGATGCGCTCGATGCGGTCGGCAATACGACCAAGGCCGTGACGAAGGGCTATGCTATCGGGTCCGCCGCGCTGGCCGCGCTGGTGCTGTTCGGTGCCTATACCGAGGATCTGAAGTTCTTCGGCAGCGAGCTCGGCATCGACGGCGTCGTCAATTTCAGCCTGTCCAATCCGTTCGTGATCGTCGGCCTGCTGCTCGGCGCGCTCCTGCCGTACCTCTTCGGTGCGTTCGGCATGACCGCGGTGGGCCGCGCCGCGGGCGAGGTCGTCAAGGACGTGCGCGCTCAGTTCAAGAACGATGCGGGCATCATGGCGGGCACCAGCCGGCCGAACTACGCCTCCACGGTCGATCTCGTGACGAAGGCGGCGATCAAGGAAATGATCATCCCGTCGCTGCTGCCGGTTCTGACGCCGATCGTCGTCTATTTCCTGATCGCGGCGATCGCCGGTCCGGCGGAGGGCTTCGCGGCACTCGGCGCGCTGCTCCTGGGCGTGATCGTATCGGGTCTCTTCGTGGCCATTTCCATGACGTCCGGCGGCGGCGCGTGGGACAACGCCAAGAAATATATCGAGGACGGCAATCATGGCGGCAAGGGCTCGGAAGCCCACAAGGCGGCCGTGACCGGCGACACGGTCGGCGATCCCTACAAGGACACGGCCGGCCCGGCGGTCAATCCGATGATCAAGATCACCAACATCGTCGCCATTCTGCTGCTGGCGGCGCTGGCGCATTGATGGAATAGGGCGCACCCCTCTCGATAGGTGTGTTCAGAAACAACAATGCCCGTGCGGTGTTTCACCACCGCGCGGGCATTGTCTTGTCGGGAGCAGACGGCGGACGTTTCGCCTACGCCTACATCGGCTAGGCTTATGGCCCCGGTGGTGCGCCGCCGGCCGGGATGCTGGATACGCGGCCAATATTGCCGAAGATTTCCTGGAAGAGGCTGGAATCGCGGCCGAAGACGGGCGTTTTGTCGTCTTCGGGATCGAAATGAGCGACTTCCTCCAGGCCCTGTCGCCGATCGACCGTCGCGACGTTTCCGGCCTCGTCGAACTCGACGATCAGGATTTCCTGTTCCGTGGCCTTGGGCGGCAGAAACGCGAACTGGCTCGTATTGCGCGACACGTAATACCAGGTCCCGTCGTCCCAGGCCGACTGGAATGTCGGGCGGCCGAGCGTACGTTCGACAGATTCGCGATTGTCGACGCCGGGTGCGACCGACGTCACCATCTCTTCTTCCGCGACATAACCCTGACGATCGCGCAGCCGGGTGCACCCCGCCAGCAGGATTGCGACCGCCACGACGGCGACGCCGGTGCGAAGGGCAGGCGAACGATTGCCGCAGCTGACGGTATTGCCTCTCAACATGAGCCTCTCAATATGCGTATTGACGTTACGCGGCAAGCGGCGCCGGCCCCCCGGATTGCCCCCTGGTCGCTTCCTTGGTCGCAATGCCGGCCGAGCCATGAAGGAACCCGAATATCATGCTGTTTCGCCGTAAGGCTCCCGACCCCGAAGAGATGGTTTCGAAAACGCTTTACGATGCCATCGTCGCAGAGGCCCGGCGAGAGGACTGGTACGTCGCCGGCGGCGTACCGGACAGCGTCGACGGACGCTTCGACATGCTGGCCTTCGTCCTGAGCCTCGCCGTCGTCCGGCTTGAAGAGATCGGCAGCGACCGGTGCGGGCGCATGATCGTGCGTCTGACGGAACGCTTCGTCGACGATGTCGATGCGTCGCTGCGCCAGATCGGGATCGGTGACATGATGATCGGCAAGCATGTCGGGCGCGGCATGTCGGCGCTTGGCGGTCGGCTGGGTGCGTATCGCGCCGCGCTGTCGATCGCAGACAAGGACGAACGCCGTCACAGCCTGAAGGCGGCGATGGAGCGCAATCTCTACCGCGATGAGGGGCAGGAGGTTGCGGTGGACTGGGCCGTCGATGCGGGCCTCGCGCTCGCCGCGCATATCGCTGCACTTGATGAGGCGACGCTGACCGGCGGCCGACTGTCGACGTGAGCGGCGATATCAACTTCGCCGATGTCGGCGACGGACAACATCGCCGGATTGCGTTTGACGAGGCGGCACGTGCCGTTGTCGCCGAACGGCTTGCGCTGCGGTCCCTATCGCGTCTCGATGCCGATCTCGACCTTTCCCGCACCGCGCAGGGCGTCCGCGTCCATGGCCGATTGTATGCTGAGGCTATCGCCGCCTGCGCGATCAGTGCGGAAGACGTGCCTCAGCATATTGACGAACCGCTGGATGTGCTGGTTTTGCAAGACGGGGGGGCAGGCACTGAGGACGAGGTGGAGCTGTCGGCCGACGATCTCGACATCATGCTGGTGGACGCGCCACGGGTCGATCTGGAGGCTCTGATCGTTGACAGTCTTGCGCTGGCACTCGATCCGTTTCCGCGCGCATCCGACGATGCCATCGCCGCCGCGCGCGTATTTCTCATGAGCGAAGAAAAGGCCGCGCGCCTGTCCGGTGAAGCCCGGCAGGCGGCGGCCTCATCGCCGTTCGCCGCGCTGAAGGATCTACCTCAGCGCAGCGAGTGATGGCAGAATCAGCAGGCCGTCAGGCGGCGCGCCGACGACGTGCGGCCAGGCCAAGTACGCCGAAGCCTAGAAGGGCAAGCGCACCGGGCGCCGGCACGAATTCGCTCGGCCCGCTGATGGTGTCGAGGAAGCCGACATCGAAATACCCGCTGCGCGAACGATCGAGCGACAGGATGCTGCCGTCTTCGCCATAGGTAAACATACTGTCCGCGAACGGGTGAAACCAGATGCCGAGCTCGTCCGCAAACTGCGCGCCGACGAAGTTCGGACCGATGTCGCTGCGCCCGTTGATGCCGCGCACGTCGAGCGTGAACGTATATCCGTCGGCCGTCTGCACGAGATCGCCGGTCGTCGAGTCCAGCAGAATGCCCGGACTGTCAAAGCTGTTGTCGGAATTGGCGCCATTGTAGACATAGGTCGTCAGCCGCTGATTGGCGACGTCACCATAGATGATGGCAAGCTCGTCGGCGACGCCCTTGGGATTGCCGCCGGCATTGACGACGTACCAGAAACCGTCATCGGAAACGTCTTTTCCGGCGAGGCCGACGCTCAGGGTCAGAAAGCCGTTCGTGTCATAGCTCGTGGCGAAATTGGAAATGGCATTGCCGTAGCCGCCGGTTTTGCCGCTCGGCGGCGGGGCCGCATCATAGCTGTAGAGAACGCCTGCGGACGC
>JBCCAC010000059.1:0-9500 GCA_039815015.1 Pseudomonadota bacterium
AAAAAAACCTGTTCGGGAAACGGCGCGTGGTAAAGTTTCGGAAAGTAACCGGTTTCGTTAAAGCGCGACGATACTGGCTCCTGCTCGCAGGTTTCGTCGCCCTGGCATATAGCGCGTGGACGGAGGTCACGCGCACGCGAGGGGCTCAGAGGGTCGACTTTCGTCCGGCTGCGCAGACCTGCGGAACGTCCGGCCCTATTCGTTACTGCGTCTATGAGGCGAAGGGCGGGACCAACGGCGATATTCTCTACCATTTGCACGGTCGAAATCTCGACGAGCAAATTTGGAATGACGACACATATTATACGTCGATGGTACAGGCCGCATGGCAGCGCAGCCGTACCCTGCCCCCGACCGTCGTTACGGTATCTTACGGGTCGACCTGGCTTCTCGCGCCCAAGGGTGCGCAGCCTGACAGTGGATTGCTCGAAGATTTTATCGAACGCCTACCCGCAATCGAGAAAAGGCTGGGGGCACCAAAACGCAGGCTGCTTCTGGGAGAATCCATGGGTGGCCTGAATGTTCTCGTGGCGGGTCTTGCCTATCCAGCCAGGTTTGAGAAAATCGCAGCCCTGTGCCCAGGGGTTTACGATTTGTCGCCGTTCGCCTCCCTTCAAGACATGAAAACCGCAGCAGAGCGCACCGGCGGGAATCCGAAGATCGCTTTCGGAGTTTGGATGTTGGCGCGCAAATATGTGGCGAATGAAAACGAATGGCGGGGTTTTTCGCCCTTGGTGCTTATCGAGCGATCCGATGACACTTACCCGGCACTCTATCTTTCCAACGGCCTTTACGACTCATACGGCAATTTTGAGGGCACCGAAAAACTGGCGCGTATGGCGGAAGAACGCGGCGTAGAGACGCAATGGCATCCACTCTATGGCGGACACTGTTCGATCGATGCATCGTCGCTGGCCGCGTTTCTAGCATCTTATTGAAGTTGCTGCGCTTCATATAGAGCAGGTACATCATCACGCATATGCGGCAACTACGGGGCTTTCCTTACGAAAAGCACATCGTCAGCTCCCCATCCGGTTGCGATATTCCAACTCACTCACCGTCGAAAACAATCGCAGTTGCGATGCTCGATTGCCCGCTCTCGTCGGCGATTTCGAATGGTGATCCGGTCGGACGGCTTCGGAAAGACGTGAGGGAAAGGGCGCAATTAGGAGCCGGGGAGGTCATTCTTTTCGGAGCCCTGTCATGCCGACCCCTTCGCGCGCCCTTCGGTCCGTCCCGCTGCACATCCTTGCCGTCACGGCCATCGCCGCCCTTCCCACCCTTGCGGCGGCGCAGGACGTTCGGCTCATCATCACAGAGCGCGATCCGGCGACCGCGGCGCTGACGTTGCGCGGGATCGCGGTGGATCGCGGCGGCTCGATCGAGACCTTCCGCCAGTCGGAGCTCGGTACCGTCGGCGTGACCGACTATGCGACGACCACGACCATCCCGTTCGAGGGATCGGTGCTGGGCGTGCCGCAGGTGTTCGGCGCGGCGCCCGTTGCGGCGCCCGCGCCCGGCGAGCGCGCGGGGACGGTGACCGATGCCCTCCTGAATTCATCGCTTCAGAATCCGAGCGTCACCACCGGCCTGCAGCTGGCGACGGGCGGTCTGGTCAACGGACCGGGCGTCGACTTCGTCATTTTCGAGGCCAGTCCGCCGCCGGGTGTGGTGCCACCGTCCGGCGGGCCGACCGTTCTGGGCGGCGACCCCGTGCTGGTGACCGACATGGCGGGCGGCGGCAGCGTCGCGATCTTTGCGGACGGCTATGAACAGTTCGGCGGCGATGGCTTTACCGGCCCGTCCAGCTTCTTCACGACGGCCGGGGAACCGATCGCATCGCTCGATGAACTGGAAACCGGCGATCTCGATTTCATCATCTCCGTTCCCGGTCTCAACCTCTACGGTACTGCCGTCGATCTGAGCGATTTGGGCGTCGCCGACGGCGCGACGGTCACGGACGTGCAGCTGAATTCCATCGCAGCGACCGGGTTCGGCCCCGATATCGCCTTTGCCGGGGCCATTCCGGTCGCGGGATCGGGCACGTTCGCGGCGACCGTCGGCGGCGTGACCGTCATCGACCTGGATGCGATCGGGCCGTTTACGGAGGATTTCGTTCTGGAAGCCGCCTCGCCAACCGGGGCGCTTCCCGACACGATCGCGTTCGACGCGCCGCTGTTCACGACCCTGTCCTTCGCCGAAACGCCGTTCGGTTCGACGGCGATTGCGGGCGACTTCCTGCTTGACGGCTCGGTCGAGCTGTCGCCGAATTCGGAGGTGGTCGCCGACTATCTGACCGGCCAGATCGCCGCCGGGTCGTTATCCGACGCCAATGTCGAGAGCCTCGACCTGATTTCGCTGACCGAACTCGACGTCGGCCTGTCAGCCCTGTCGCCCGAACCCTTTGCGGCGGCCGGCGTATCGACCGTGGTTTCGCATACCGAAAGCATCACCAACATTCTAACGGATCGCTTCGACAGGGCGGCGGACGAGATGGGCATCGAGGATCCACGCTTCATCACCTGGGGAAATGTCTATGGCATCTTCGCCGACGTGGATTCGATCGGCGATGATGTCTTTTCCGGCTATGATGGCGATGGCTATGGCTTCGTCTCCGGCATCGACGCGCGGGTCCTGCCCGGCCTCCGGCTCGGCCTCTTCACCGGCTATGCCGACAGCGACGTCGATTTCGACAGGCTGGACGCCGGGGCCGATGTCGAGAGCTACCATATCGGCGGCTACGGCACGCTCGCCTTCGACCGGGTCAACATTTCCAGCTGGGTCGCCTATGCGTTCGGTGACGTCGAAACCAGGCGCAATGCCGGCCTCGTAGGCCTGCCGGACGCGACGGCGGATTACGACGCCGATCAGTTCATCGCCTCGACCGAGATCAGCTATCGCTATCCGTTCCGGGAAAGCGCCTGGGTCGAGCCGCAGCTGCGCGCCGTCTACATCCATGTCGACGGCGACAGTTTTACCGAATCCGGTGCGCCGGGCCTGGCCCTCGACGTCGAGACGGAAAACATCAACGTCTTCCTGCTGGAGCCGGAGCTGAGGGTCGGCACCGAATATGAGGCGTTCGGCCTGAACTTCATGCCCGAAGTCACCATCGGCTACAGCGTCGATGTCATCGACGAGAAGAACAGCGCCACCGCGCGTCTGGTCGGGGCCGGACCGGAAACCTTCACGGTCGCCGGCGTGCCGCGCGACGACAATGCATTTCTGGCCTCGGCCGGCGTCACGACCGCCATCACACCGCGGATCACGACGTTCCTGCACTATGACGGCCGGTTCGGCGAAGACGGGACCGACCATGGCGTGAAGGGCGGTCTGCAGTTCAGCTTCTGATTATCGTTGTCGACACGAGGGTTTGCGGCCCTTGCCGCGCCCGATACGCCCGACACGGCACGACTTCTCTTTGATCTGCGACCGCCCTAGATGGCGGCCATGGACCGATGGGGAGATGGAACATGCTGGCTTTGACGGCGGAGGCCGAGGCGGTGATGCAGGCGGTGGTGGCGATGGGCCTGCTGTCGCTCGTCATGTTCGTCTGGATGTACGCAACGCGCCTGCCGGCGTTCAAGGCGGCGAACATCGCGCCGCAGGATGCCGCGCATCCCGGCACCTACACGCTGCCGTCAAAGGTCGCGCGGGTGGCGGACAATTACAATCATCTGTTCGAGGCGCCGACGCTGTTCTACGCCATCGCGATCGCTACGGTGGTCGTCGGGCAGGCCGACGGCATGACGGCGATCCTCGCCTGGACCTATGTCGGGCTTCGCATCGCACATTCGCTGGTGCAGGCGACGATCAACATCGTCACGCTGCGCTTCACGCTCTTCGCCCTCGGCTGGCTCGCGCTCGGCGCGATGATCGTCCGGGTTGCGCTAGCCCTGTTCTGAGGCCGCCTGGCCTGGCCCGGCATCGGCAGCCGACGCGGCGGGAAGCCCGCCCGGCTGGTCCCATTCGCGCGGACCGTTGACGCGCCACAGCTCGTTGCCCTCGGCATCGTACATGATCGTGACGGGCAGACCCGCCGCGCCGATACTGCGCCCGAGCGCGCCGGTTTCATCGACGAGGACGGTCAGATCCCGAAGCGGGTTCTGCTCCAGGACGGGCGTCACCTTGTCCCAGCCGCCAATGTCCTGGCTGACCGCGACGATATTCATATCGAACCCCTGCGCGGCGGCCAGTCGGTCCAGCGCGGGCAGCTCCGCGATGCAGGGCGCGCACCAGGTTGCCCATAGATTGACGAGCGTCGGTGTGCCGCGAAACCCGGTCAGCGCCATCGGCGCTCCGCCATCGCGAACCAGCGTCACGTCAGGCGCTGGCATACCGGCGCTGGCATAGTCGGGAATTCCGGCCATGACCTCTCGCGACCCGGCTTGCGGGGTGCCCTCCGCCGCCTTATCCGAAGCGGGACCGTCGCACGCGCCCAGCAGCGCCAGCGTGCCGGCACCGACCGCCAATCCCAGGAAAGCCGCCCGCCGCATGTCCAAATCCTCCAACAGCATGTGGGGCGGTCGCTTCGCCGAAGGCCCCGCCGCCATCATGCAGGAGATAAATGCCTCCATCGGCATCGACAAGCGCATGTGGCGAGAAGACCTGACCGGCAGCCGCGCACATGTCACCATGCTGGCTGCCGCTGGCATTCTCACGGACGAGGACGCACGTGCGATTGCGGATGGTCTGGACGCCATCGAACGGGACTGGACGACCCGCGGCATCGATGAGGATCCGGCGCTCGAAGACGTTCACATGCACGCCGAAGCGCTCCTCAAGGAGAAAATCGGCGAGGCGGCCGGACGCCTGCACACGGCGCGTTCGCGCAACGACCAGGTCGCGACGGATTTCCGCCTGTGGACGCGCGGCGCGATCGACCGGCTGGATGCCGGTCTCGCCGCGTTCCAGGCGGCATTGATCGGACGGGCGGACGAACATGCCGCGACGGTCATGCCGGGCTTCACCCATCTGCAGAGCGCGCAGCCGGTGACGCTCGGTCATCATTTTCTCGCCTATGTCGAAATGATATCGCGGGATCGGGGCCGGTTCCGCGATGCACGGGCACGGCTGAACGAATGCCCGCTGGGATCGGCGGCGCTCGCGGGGACCGGCTTTCCGGTCGATCGCGACATGACCGCCTCGGCACTGGGATTCGATCGGCCGACGGCGAACAGCCTGGATGCGGTCAGCGACCGCGACTTCGCAATCGAATTCCTGTCGGCCGCCATGCAGGCCGGACTGCACCTGTCGCGCCTGGCCGAGGAAGTGGTCATCTGGGCCTCGCAGCCCTGGGGGTTCGTGCGGCTGCCGGACGCCTATTCCACCGGCTCCTCGATCATGCCGCAGAAGCGCAATCCGGACGCGGCCGAACTGGTCAGGGCGAAAGCGGGTACGTATCTCGGCGCGCTGAGCCGGCTTGCGACCGTCATGAAAGGCCTGCCGCTCGCCTATTCCAAGGACATGCAGGAGGACAAGGCGCCGGTTTTCGAAGCCTATGACACGCTGATCCTGTCGCTGGCGGCGATGACCGGCATGATGGAGGGGCTGACGTTCGACGAGGGCCGTATGCGCGCGGCCGCGGGCGCGGGACACGCGACGGCGACCGATCTGGCCGACTGGCTGGTGCGCGAGGCGGGCGTCCCGTTTCGCGATGCACACCACATCACCGGCCGCGCGGTCGCGGCGGCGGACGCGGCCGGGACGACGCTGGGCGATCTCTCCATAGACACGTTGCGTGAGATCGATCCCCGCCTGACGGAGGGCGTGCGTGACGTTTTGACGGTGGACGCCTCGGTCGCCAGCCGTAACAGCTATGGCGGCACCGCGCCGGAGCGGGTACGCGAACGCATCGCCCACTGGCAGTTAGAGCTGGGGCGGCAGGAATTGGAAGGCGAGACATGAAGATCGTACGCGCAGGCGCGCTGACCCCATTTCTGGCCCTGCTTCTGGCCGGTTGCGGTTCGGTCGGGACCCTGGCCTGGCCGCAGGGCGAACCGCCTGCACCTGCCGTCGGCTATGAAACCGCGCGCACGGTCGAGGAGCGCTTCGTACCGCCCCCGCAGGCCGCGCCGGTACGCGTCGACGATCCGGTCCGGAACGCCGATGAACGCGTCGAAGACCCGTTCGACCTGCCACCGCAATAGCCAACCTCCGATGGACCATTTCCAATATCGCGACGGCGTCATGCATGCCGAGGACGTCAGCCTGGATCTGCTGGCAGACGCAGTGGGCACGCCATTCTACTGTTATTCGCGTGCTACGCTGGAACGGCATTTCGATGTCTTCGCCAATGCGGTCTCCGGCCTCGCCAACCGGCACGGCGATCCGCTGATCGCCTATGCGGTGAAGGCCAATCCCAATCAGGCCGTGATCCGCACATTGGCACGGCGCGGCGCCGGCGCCGACGTCGTGTCCATCGGCGAAATGAAGCGCGCGCTGGCGGCCGGCGTGCCGGCCGAGCGCATCGTTTTTTCAGGTGTCGGCAAGACGCGCGCGGAGATGGACGCGGCGATCGCCGCCGACATCTACCAGTTCAATGTGGAATCGCTGGCGGAGCTGGAAATGCTGTCGGCGGCGGCGGATGCGATGGGGCGGACCGTACCCATCGGCTTTCGCGTCAATCCCGATGTCGATGCCGGAACGCACAAGAAGATTTCGACGGGGCGCGCGGAAAACAAATTCGGCATCGCGACCGACCTGGCACCCGGAGCATTCCGCAAGGCGCGTGAGCTGCCCGGGCTCAATCCGCTGGGCGTCGCGGTCCATATCGGCAGCCAGCTAATCAGCCTGGATCCGTTGCGGCGTGCGTTCGGGGAAATGGGTTTGTTGATCGCGGCCCTGCGGGAGGCGGGCCACGATATCAGCCGCGCCGACATGGGCGGCGGTCTCGGCATTCCCTACCGATCAAAACAACCTAATCCGCCCCTTCCGGCCGCCTATGGCGAAATGGTGGCGGAGGCGACGGCGGGCTGGGATGTCAGGCTGACCTTCGAACCCGGCCGCATGATCGCGGGCAATGCCGGGATACTCGTCACGCGGGTGGTGCGGCGGAAGGAAGGCCGCGTGCGGCGGTTCCTGATCATCGACGCGGCCATGAACGACCTTCTACGCCCGACGCTCTACGATGCCGAGCACGATCTGGAACCGGTGCGCCAGGCGCTGTCGGCGGAACCGCCCATCGTCGCCGATGTCGTCGGGCCGGTCTGCGAAAGCGGCGACATCTTCACCGAGCAGCGCGAGCTGGCGCATTTTTCGGAAGGCGATCTGATGGTGTTCCGCACGGCCGGCGCCTATGGTGCGACCATGGCGTCGACCTACAATAGCCGCCTTCTGACGCCTGAGGTCATGGTGTCCGGCGACCGCTGGGATCTGGTGCGCGCGCGTGAAACGCTGGAGCAGCTGATCGCGCGGGATCATATTCCCGACTGGCTGCGGGACGATCCACCCGCCAGCTGATGAGCGCGCCGGCCCATCATCGCGGCCTGTCCGCCGCGGCCGCGCGGCGCCTGCCCTGGGCCGGGGCGATCCTTTATCTGGAACGCGCGCTCGGCGCCGAACTGGGATGGGTCATGGCCGCATGGGGCGGGTTCGCCGCGCTCGGTCTGCTCGACATGGGCGCGTGGCTGCCGGGGGAAGTCCGGCTGGCGTTGCTGGCCGCGCTGATCGTCGGCAGCGTTGCGGCGATCGTCCGCTTCGTCGTGAGGGCGCCATTGCCCGAGCGCGGGCAGATGCTGGCGCGGCTGGACGCGGGCGCGGCGCTGCCCTTCGGCACGACGAGCTTTACCGATGCCGAACCTGTCGGCACGGACAGCCCGCTGGCGCGCGACCTGTGGCGACGGGCGCGGCGGGATGCGATGGCGAAACCGCCCCGGCTGGCCCTGCCCCGCCCCAAATTGTCGCGATGGCTGAAGGCGGTCGCGATCGGCGTGGCGGTCTTTCTCGCCGTGGGCGCGGTCGCCGCGAACCGGGCACTGCCGGAGCGGCTGGCGGCGGGCTTTTCGCCATGGGCCGTGCCGGTCGATGCCTATGCGGCGCGGCTGGACATCGAACCGCCCGACTATAGCGACGCGGCCCCGACCCGGATCGAACTTGCCGGCGGAACGCGAACGGAGGTTCCGGCGCTGGCGGGAAGCCGCGTGACGATGCGAAGCGAGGATGCGGCTTTCCGGCTGATCGGACCGGCCGGGACGACGCTGTCCGGCGACAGGTTCGCCGCGACGAAATCGGGCCGCTGGCGCATCGACCGGCACGGCCGCACCATCGCATCGTTCGACCTGTCGGTCGTCGCTGACGGTGCACCCGACATCCGCATCGAGGGTGCGCCCGTCGCGACCGCCAGCGGCGCGCTGCGCCTCACCTACCGCCTGACCGACGATCATGGCCTTTCCGCCCTGTCCCTTGTGGCGGAGGGCGGCGATGCGCCCGCGCGGGAGTGGCCGCTGTCCGACGCGGCTGCGCCCGGCACCGGACAGGTTTTCGCCGACCTGACGGCGGATGCACGTGCGGGAGAGGACGCAAGGCTGACGATGATCGCGCGTGACGGTGCCGGCAATGTCGGTCGATCTTCACCGCTGATCGTCGAACTGCCGGTCCGCACCTTTACCGACGATGTGGCACGCGAGATCGTCGGCATCCGCAAATCATTATTGTCAGGGACACCCCTGCGCGAGGCGGTCCGGCGCCTGACCGAGATCGCCGGCAATCCCGAACTGTTCGACGAGCGGCTCGACACGTTCAGCGGCCTGCGCGCGGCGACCTGGCGGCTGTTGAGAAACCGGAGCGATGCGGGACGCCGGGAAACGGCGGAGATCCTGTGGGATACGGCAGTCGATCTGGAGGATGGCGGCACCAGCCGCGCGCTCGACGACTTCCGCACCGCGCTCGAACGGCTGATGCAGGAGGCGGGTTCGGGCGACGATCGCACGCTCTCGCTTCTGACGCAGCAGCTGGAACAGGCGCTGGCCGAGTATCTGAGCCGGCAGATTGCGGCGGCGCTGGCAAAGGGAGAGACGCCGCAGGCGGACATGCTGCAGAATCTGGGCGGCGTGACGGGCTCCGTCGACATGGGGTTTCTGGACGCGATGATCCAGGACCTGAAAGATCGGCTGGCGGCGGGCGATACGGAAGGGGCCATGCAGGCGCTCGCCAATCTGCGCGGCCTGATGGAATCGATCCAGTTCGGGTCCGGTGCGCCCGATCCTGAGGCCGCGGCGCGCGCGGCGGCGGCGGCGGAGATCGCGCGACAACTGCGCGAACTGGAAAGCGGACAGAGCGCGCTCAGAAACGAAACCACCGTTGGCTCTCCGGCCACGCCGGACAGGGTCGGTCAATGCCTAGTACTGCAATGCTAGGTCTTTGCAGAACCGGTGTGCCCTGCGATAGCTCGCTCCATCGGCATGCATGTATACCCCGTACCCATGTGCTTTATCGTCCTTCCACTCACCTTCATACACATCCCCATCTGCATGTATCAGTCTCCCTCTGCCATTTGCTTTATT
>JBCCAC010000174.1:0-5746 GCA_039815015.1 Pseudomonadota bacterium
GAAGTCGAAGCCGCTGCGGTAGAAGCAGGAGCGCATGTTTGAGGACGCGGCCATGGCCATGCTCCTCGCGATGCCCTTCTTCCTGTCGCTGGTCGGGTGATTCGGGCGCGACCTATCTGGTGCAGGAAGTCTGCAACGCGCTCTTCGATGCGCTCTTCCACATCCTGCCGCTGTCCACCCAGATGGACACGGGCGAGGCGACGCCGGCGCGCGCCGATACGCCCCTGTCCTGGGATCTGGACGCCAAGGAAAAACTCGACGCGATCGTCGAATCGCAGCCCGTTCTCGTGCGTATTTCCGCCGCGAAGCGCCTGCGCGACGCGGCCGAGCGCCATGCCCGGCTGGCGGGCGACACACATGTTTCCGGCGACCGCCTGGCGGCGGCGCTCTTGGAAGGGGCGGGCGCATGAACCGTACCCGCATGATTCACCGGCCTACGCCGGCGTCAATGATCTGGACCGCAATGGGTGCCGGCCAGGTAGTGCCACGGGAAACGCCTCGGCGGCCCATGGGAAAGAAGGAGGAGGAGAGCAAAAATGGCTGAAGAAAACGACCGGTTCGGGCCGGGGGCATATCTGACCCCGGAAGAGGCGAAGGAGTTTCACAAGATATTCGTGAGCAGCTTCATCGGCTTCACCATCATCGCGATCATCGCACATGTGCTGGTCTGGCTGTGGCGGCCCTGGTTCCCGGGTGTCAACGGCTACACCGAACTGAACGACGGCGTTGAGCTGGCGCTCAACACTCTTGCACCGCTGCTGGCATAAGGGAGGCGTATCATGTGGAGACTCTGGATGATTTTCGACCCGCGCCGGACGTTGGTCGCACTTGCGATCTTCCTGTTCGTCCTGGCGCTCCTCATTCACTTCATCCTGTTGAGCACGAACCGCTTTAACTGGATCGAGGGACCGACGGCGGCGACGGCGTCGGCCGCTGTTCTGGAGACATCGGAGCAACGAACCTGACCCGTCCCCGGGCCGGAGACGGCAGGACGCTGATCCTGCGTCTCCGGACAGGGGCCGGACTTCAAGACCGGACGCAAGGGTTGAACCCGGGGTTGGACTCCAGGTTGAACCCCACGCGAAAGGCCGGAACGGGTCGTCATCCATGACGGATGCACGACAGGAATAATGTCGAGGGAATCTCGCAATGTCGCTGCTGAGCTTTGAACGAAAATACCGCGTCAGGGGCGGCACCCTGATCGGCGGCGATCTATTCGATTTCTGGATCGGTCCGTTCTACGTCGGATTCTTCGGCGTGCTGACGGCGATTTCGGCGATCCTCGGCACCGCACTGATCTTCTATGCCGCCTCACAGGGCGACACCTGGAATCCATGGCTGATATCGATCAATCCGCCCGATCTCAGCTACGGCCTGTCATTCGCGCCGCTGGCCGAAGGCGGCTTCTGGCAAATCATAACGCTATGCGCGATCGTCGCGTTCGTATCCTGGGCGCTTCGGGAAGTGGAGATCTGCCGCAAGCTCGGCATGGGCTACCATGTTCCGATCGCCTTCGGCGTCGCGATCCTCGCCTATGTGACGCTGGTCGTCTTCCGCCCGCTGCTGATGGGCGCATGGGGACATGGCTTTCCCTACGGCATCTTCAGTCATCTCGACTGGGTATCCAACACCGGATATCTCTACGTGAACTTCCACTACAATCCGGCGCACATGATCGCCGTCTCGTTCTTCTTCATCACGACCTTCGCGCTCGCCCTCCACGGCTCGCTGATCCTGTCGGCGGTGAACCCTAAAAAGGGCGAGGAGGTGAAGACGCCGGAATATGAGGACACGTTCTTCCGCGATTTCATCGGCTATTCCATCGGCACCATCGGCATCCACCGCCTGGGGCTGTTCCTGGCGCTGAATGCCGGCTTCTGGAGCGCGGTCTGCATCATCATCGCCGGGCCGCTCTATTCCGGCAGCTGGCCGGAACTTTGGGAATGGTGGCGCGCCATACCGATCTGGTCTTGAGGGAAGGATAGGTACATGGCCCGCTATCAGAATATCTTCACGCAGGTGCAGCTGGCGCATCACCCCGAAATGGGCGTTGCCCTGCCCCGGACGGACGACGGCCGCATTCGCGAGACCGGCTTCAACTACTGGATGGGCAAATTCGGCCAGGCACAGATCGGACCGATCTACCTCGGCTGGCTGGGCATTGCCTCGCTCCTGTTCGGCTTTGTCGCAATCGAGATCATCGGGTTCAACATGCTGGCCTCGGTCGACTGGGACCCCGTGGCGTTCGTTCGCGAATTCTTCTGGCTGGGCCTCTCTCCACCCGGGCCGGAGCATGGCTTCGATCCCTTCGTCCCCCTCAATGAGGGCGGCTGGTGGATCCTGGCCGGCTTCTTCCTGACCCTTTCGATCCTGCTCTGGTGGGTCCGTACCTACAGGCGCGCCCGCGCGCTCGGCATGGGCACGCACGTCGCCTGGGCCTTCATGAGCGCGATCTGGCTTTATCTGGTGCTGGGCTTCATCCGGCCGTTCTTCATGGGCAGCTGGGCGGAGGCCGTACCCTTCGGCATTTTCCCGCACCTGGAATGGACCAACAATTTCTCGCTCCTTTACGGCAACCTCTTCTACAATCCGTTCCACGCGCTCTCGATCGTGTTCCTGTACGGATCGGCGCTGCTCTTCGCGATGCACGGCGCGACGATCCTGGCCGTGGGCCGCTATGGCGGCGAACGCGAGCTGGAACAGATCACCGATCGCGGCACGGCCTCGGAACGGGCGGGCCTGTTCTGGCGCTGGACGATGGGGTTCAACGCCACGATGGAATCGATCCATCGCTGGGCCTGGTGGTTCGCGGTGCTGTGCACGCTGACCGGCGGCATCGGCATCCTGTTGACCGGAACGGTGGTCGACAACTGGTATCTCTGGGCCATCGAACATGGCTATGCGCCGGACTATTGATCGGGCCTACCCGGAAGGACGTTTCAACATGATCGACCCGTTTCGCCTGTTCCTGATCGCCGGCACCACGGCGGCGCTCGCTGCCTGCGGCTCCCCCGAAGCCGTCGAAAGCCCGCCCGCGGATGATGTCTTGGCCGACGACGACTTGGCCGACGATGATCTGTCACTGGCCGAAGATGCCGACGACGGGACCGTCGCGGACGAAATGGATTCGGGTGTGCCGGACATTCAGGAGGGCGGCGGCCGCGCGGTCGGCGCGGCGGACAACCCCAACGAACCCGTCATCCCCGACGATGTCGACACGGTCGATCGCGATCCGGCCGAGGTGCGCTGATATAGAGGGAGCGGCTTATGGGGCGGCACGCGCGAAGCGCCGGCCCTGCCGCCAGATCCTGCGGGCTCAGCGCGTCCGGTTTCGCCGATAGAGATCGTAAAGATGTACCGGAAAGGCCGCGGCCAGCGGCAGCGACACATAGGGCCATGCCATGTCAGTCAACGCCGCGCGCAGGGCCAGCATCATCAGGGCGGCGGGAAGGACGATCCCGGCAACATCGCGCCAGTCGCGACCCCGCCGGATCAGCCAGATCGCCTCCACGACGAGAACCGCGAGCACCAGATCGGCCGCATGCCCGCTGGCGAACAGCCCCTCCATCATGGCATCACCATGATCGGATTCAGCCGAACGGACCGTTCAGCTGCAGCACCTGATAATTGAGCGCGCCCGCGATGGTCACCCAGATCAGATAGGGCACGAGCAGCACGGCCGACGGCCTCGAAAAGCGCCCCGTGAAGAGGATGAGCGCAAGGATCGACAGCCACAGCAGGATCAGTTCGTAAAAGGCCAGATCCGGACGCTGCATCCTGAAGAACAGGAAACTCCAAAGGAGGTTCAGAAAGCCGTTCAGCGCGAACATGCCCAGCATGATCTCGGCGTCGCGCCGGCTCGTCGCGCGTTCCCAACCGAACACGCCGGCAATCGCGATCAGGGCGAAAATCACCGTCCAGATGATGCCGAACATGTAACCGGGCGGCGCCCAGTCCGGCTGGACGAGGCTGTAATACCAGTCGTCGAGAACGGTGATGGTGCCCCCGACGACGGCCGTCATCAGCGCCAGGCCCGCTGCGATGACGATCGGGAAAATCGCGGCCCGGTTCATCCGTTAACTGGCTTCAATCCAAACAAATGACCTAGATCCTTGAAGAATATCCTGAGATGGGCCTTCGGTTCCCGCCTGACAAGTTCCTTGTTCATATAGGCGTCCCAGGTCAAGCGCTGGACGTCCGGGTCGGCGCACATCTTGACGAAGCGTTCGCGGCGCTTGTCGTTGCGATACCAGAAATACTGCATGATCCCGAGGATCCAGAATACGCGGCCATGCGCCTTCATGAAGGCCCTGCGCGCGCCCTTCAGTGCCTTCGCATCGCCAGTCGCCAGAAAGGCGCCGACGGCATCGGCGCTCATGCGGCCCGCGGTCATCGCGTAATAGATCCCCTCGCCCGATGAGGGTGCGACCACGCCGGCGGCGTCGCCCGCGACGATCACGTTGCGACCATTGTCCCAGCGTTTCAGCGGCTTCATCGGGATCGGCGCGCCCTCCTTGCGCAGCGTATCCCAGTCGGCGAGCCCCGTCTCTTCCCGCATCCGCCGCGTCGTGTCGCGCAGGGGAAAGCCCTTATTGGCGCTGCCGAGGCCGATGCTGGCCGTCTCGCCGTGCGGAAAGATCCAGGCGTAGAAATCCGGCGACAGGTGCCCCTGATAATAGACGTCGCAGCGCGTCGGCTCATAATCCGCGGTCGTCTGGTCGGGAACCTTGACGACCTCATGATAGGCGAACACGCATTTCACCCGGTCGCCGCCCGGAATGCACTGTTGCGCGACCCGCGAACGGGCCCCGTCGGCACCGATGACGCAGCGGGCGGTCACCTTCTTCATGTCGGCCTTCCGGCCCGCTCGGAACGAGATGGTCGCGAGGCCGTCCTCGCCGTCCTCGACATCCTCGCACTTGCCTTCGACCCTGGTGGCGCCGGCCTCGCCCGCCCGCGCGCGCAACCACTCGTCGAAGATATCGCGGTCGACCATGCCGACATAGCCATCGCCGACCGGCATCGTCACCTTGCGGTTCGACGGCGCGATGATCCGCGCCGATTTCGCATGCGCGACCAGCAGCGATTGCGGGATGTCGAAATCCTTCAACAGACGGGGCGGCACCGCGCCGCCGCACGGTTTGATCCGGCCCGCCTTGTCGAGAAGCATGACCCGGTGACCCTGCACCGCCAGATCGTGCGCGGCGGTGGCGCCCGATGGCCCCCCACCCACGACGACGACATCGTAATCCGGTTTGCCGGCCGTTGCGGTTCTGGTCGCTGGAGTTCTGGTCGTTGCGGTTCTGGTTCTTGCGTTCCCGGTCATGATGTCGCCGCCTCCCCCATCTTTTGCGTTCGTACGAGCGTCGTGCCCGTGGCGACCATCGCGGCGGCGATGAACAGCACGGCTTCGACCATGAATACGATCTGGAAGGCGGCAGCGGTCTCGCCGGTCATCGCGCGCAGCCAATCGACGAGAACGGCGCCCGTCAGCCCGCCCAGCCCGAAGGCGATCGCCTGCGATGCGCCCCAGACGCCCATGCGCGCGCCTTCTCCCGCCCCCTTGCTCGCCAGGCCCAGCATGGCGCCGACGGCAGCGACGGCGAAGATACCGTTCGCAACGCCCAGTCCGAAGACGTTGGCGCGGATCGGCCATGCGCCGCCCTCGGTCGCCGCGAAGGACAGGCCGGCGAGCATCACCGCGGACCCGATGCAGCCGGCGACGATCCATAATTTCAGATTCGGC
>JBCCAC010000208.1:0-4835 GCA_039815015.1 Pseudomonadota bacterium
CCTCGTCGCCGATCGCGTTGCAGACGCCGTCAAGCGCGATGAGCCCGCGCGCCCGCGCGGCCAGCACCGTGACCTGCAGTGCGAGGCGAAAGGCGCTGCGCCCGGCATCGAGGCGAGCCTGCATGGCAAGCGCCAGATCGTTGATTCCGACGACCAGGCCGGGCGTTCCCGTCCCGGCCGCCAGCTCATCGGCGATCTCGTCGATGGCAAGAATGCCGCGCGGCGTTTCGATCATGGCCCAGAGCGCCACCTCACGCGCTTCGCCGGCCACCCTGCGGACGGTATCGAGATCGTCCGCGCTTTCCACCTTGGGCAACAGCAGGGCATCCGGCCCGGCTTCCAGCGCGGCGGTCAGATCGTCCGCCCCCCATTCGGTGTCGAGCCCGTTGATGCGGATGACGAGTTCCTGGCGGCCGACGTCACGCGCGAACACGGCCGCCGTCACGGCGTCCCGCGCCTCGGCCTTCATATCGGGCGCGACGGCATCTTCCAGATCGAAGATCAGCGTATCGGCGGCAAGGCTGCCGGCCTTGTCGATGGCACGCGCATTGGCGCCGGGAACGTAGAGGGCGGAGCGTCGTGGCCGGCGCGGAACCGGCGGGTGCACGATTGGGTCTGACATCGACTGACCTTTCTAAGGGCTGGCCCGCGCCGGCACCAGCGGCCTACACGAACGGGGCATGGCCGCGCCGGATCGATGTCGCGGCGATGGCACCGTCCAGGGCGAACCATAGCGGAAGATGAGACGATGAGCGAAACCGATGAGGTCCTGGTCGAAACGGCGGACGGCGTCCTGATCGTCACCATCAACCGTCCTGAGGCTAAGAACGCCGTCAACCGCAATGTCGCGACGGGCATCGCGGCGGCCATGGACCGGCTGGACGAGGATGATGCGCTGACCGTCGGCATATTGACCGGCGCGGGCGGCACCTTCTGCTCCGGCATGGACCTGAAGGCGTTTCTGAAGGGCGAGACGCCCACGGTGAAGGGCCGCGGTTTCGCCGGCATTACCGAACAGCCGCCGAAGAAGCCGCTGATCGCCGCGGTCGATGGATATGGCCTCGCCGGCGGCATGGAACTGGCCCTCGCCTGCGACATGATCGTCATGGCGCGGACGGCAAAGTTCGGCATTCCCGAAGTGAAGCGCGGCCTCGTCGCCGGCGCCGGCGGCCTGATGACGCTGCCCGACCAGATCCCGCCCAAGATCGCCATGGAACTCGCCCTGACCGGCGATTTCATTTCCGCGGACCGCGCCTATGAACTCGGCCTCGCCAACCGCGTCGTCGACGGCAGCGCGCTGGGCGGGGCGAAGGACCTTGCCGCCACCATAGCGGAAAACGGCCCGCTGGCCGTCCGCGTGTCCAAGGAAGTCATGGTCGCCTCACGCGGCTGGCACCCGGACGAGCGCTACAAGAAACAGGGCGCGCTGATCGCCCCCGTCTTCACCTCCGAAGACGCCCGCGAAGGCCCCACCGCCTTCGCCGAAAAGCGCAAGCCGGACTGGAAGGGGCGCTAGAAGGTTCGGCTGGCTGGGTGCAAAATCATATCGGTCGCGGCGAAGTCGCGGCCGGTGCAGAGCAGCGGCTCATCCTCCACCTTCGCGACCGCGTAGACCATCAGGTCGAGAAGGTTCAGCTTCCCGCCGCGGCCATTCCCCTTGCCGTAAAGATCCCGTGCTTCTGGGATAGCTCGCGCATGCTCGAGACTGAACGTTACCATGCGACCACCGTTCGCAAGAAACATCTCAATCAGCAGCCGCGCCTTGTTTGCGTGAATCTCTGATCGACCCGCGGCGACCACGAAGAACTCCGCCAGTACCGGCGTTGGAATGCGTGCCACTTCCCTACGCAACGCGGCCACGATCTCGGCGAAGCCGTCCTCTTCGATCAGCGTTGCCATCAACGCGGAGGTGTCGACGATCAAATCGGCAACCCGTTTTCATCGTACATTTCTGCCTCGATCTCTTCTCGGCTTTTATAGTTGCCGGGCGGAATATCAGCGACCAGCGCCCTGATATCCTCCAGAAACCTGGACACCTCTTTATCCGTTACAGTTTTCCCCGGCTCCGGCATCTGCTCCAGCGCCTCCTCGATCACTTCCGCCTGGCTACGGCCGTCGCGGGTCAGGACCTTCAGCCGCTCGACAGCCTTCGCAGACCTGATGGTTATGGCGGGCTGTTCGCGGCGGGGAAGAGCGGACATTAGATTACCTCCGGTACGCTATTGAAGATAATCGTCGCCATCCCTCCGTGCCAGTACGTACTTGCACGGCCCCGAAAAGGAGATTCGCCATGAAAACCCGCATCACCGAACTGTTCGGCATCGAACATCCGATCATCCAGGGCGGCATGCACTATGTCGGCTTCGCGGAGCTCGCCGCGGCGGTATCGAATGCCGGCGGGCTCGGCATCATCACCGGCCTCACACAGGGCACGCCGGAAAACCTCGCCAAGGAAATCGCGCGCTGCAAGGACATGACCGACAAGCCGTTCGGCGTGAACCTCACCTTCCTGCCCGCCTTTTCCGAACCGCCCTACCCCGAATATATCGACGCCATCATCGACGGCGGCGTGCGCATCGTCGAGACGGCCGGCCGCAATCCGCAGGAGCACCTGCCGAAGCTGAAGGACGCCGGCGTCAAGATCATCCACAAATGCACCAGCGTCCGTCATTCCCTGAAGGCGGAGAAGATCGGCTGCGACGCGGTCAGCGTCGACGGCTTCGAATGCGGCGGTCATCCGGGCGAGGACGACGTCCCCAACATGATCCTGCTGCCGCGCGCCGCGGACGAGCTGAAGATTCCCTTCGTCGCCTCGGGCGGTCAGGCGGATGCCCGCTCGCTCGTCGCCTCCATCGCCATGGGCGCCGAGGGCATCAACATGGGCACGCGCTTCATCGCGACGAAGGAAGCGCCGGTGCATGAGAATGTGAAGCAGGCCATCCTCGCCGCCAGCGAACTCGATACCCGCCTCGTCATGCGGCCGCTCCGCAACACCGAGCGCGTGCTGCAGAACGACAGCGTCGACGAGATCCTGGAAATCGAACGCGAGAAGGGCAAGGACCTGCAGATTACCGACATTCTGGAGCAGGTCGCCGGCGTCTACCCCAAGATCATGACCGAGGGCGACATGGACGCGGGCGCCTGGTCCTGCGGCATGGTCGCCGGCCTCGTCTACGACATCCCGACCGTGAAAGAGCTGGTTGACCGCATCATGTCGGAAGCCGACGCGATCGTGCGCCAGCGGCTGGAGGGCATGCTGGCGGCATAGATGGGCAGTAAGGGCAACCCTGTGCCGTAACGCCGGAACTACAAACAATTGCCAAAACGGGCCTCAACCCTCCGGTAAGTCCGATCGGCTATGTCCTTGCGACATGGCGTTCTCTCCCAGCATGATCGGCACGGCGCTCGTAGCGGCCGGCCTTGCCGCCGTGACGCTCGTTCCGGCGGCGGCCGAGCGGCGCGAGCCGGTGCCGAACCATGTCCGCTTCGAGCCGATCGTCGTTCCCATCTACGAGGATGACCGCATGGCCGGTCTGATCGGCGTGCGGCTGGTGCTCGACGCCGACAGCCGCACGGCGCGCCGGCGACTGGAACGCCTGCGCCCGCGCCTGACCGATGCCTGGCTGACCGCCCTCGTCGAGCATGGGCGGCTTCATCTTTACGCCGATCAGCCGCTCGACATGGACGCGCTCGATACCGCGCTCAGCGATGCCGTAGCCGGGGAGACGCGCGGTCAGGCCGACCTTCTCATCATCGAGGCCATGGCCTACGGCGCCTGAACCCCAGCCGTTCGTGCTTTCCCACGCCTCCCCGTTAGGGGGCGCTCATATTCACCGAGACGCCACACTCTTGCCAAGCCGCGCCCGCTCGCCGAAGGGACGCGCTGATTTGGGTCCGGGGGAGTTCGTGTCGCGATGTTGAAACGCTGGTTTGCCATTCCCCTGTGGCAGCGCGTCATCGGCGCGCTCATCCTCGGTATCATCGCCGGCCTGTTCTGGGGCGAGGGCGCCGAGAGCATCAAATGGATCGGCGACCTCTTCATCCGCGCGATCAAGATGCTCGTCGTCCCGCTCATCTTCTTCTCGCTCGTGTCGGGCGTCACCGCCATCGGCGATCTCAAGAAGCTTGGTGCGGTCGGCGGCCGCGCCATCGGCCTGTTCCTCTTCACCGGCGCCGCTTCGGTCATTCTCGGCCTCACCATGGGGACGTTCCTGGCCCCGGGATCGGATTTTCCGCCCGGGCTCGCCGAAAGCGTCACGGTGGTCGAGCCAGAGAAAATGACGCTGACCGGTACGATCCTGGGCGTCGTTCCCGACAATATCATTCAGACCATGGCGACGGGCGATGTGCTGCCACTCATCACCTTCGCGCTCCTGTTCGGCATGGGCATTCTCCTTGCCGGCAAGGACGGCGCGTCGATGGCGCGCGCGATGGATTCGGGTGCGATCGTCATGCAGAAGATGACGCTGATTGTCATGGAGCTGACCCCCTTCGGCGTGTTCGCGCTGATTGCCTGGGTCGCCGGATCGTTCGGCATCGATGCGCTGTTGCCGCTGGCGAAGGTCGTCGGCCTCAATTATGTCGGCTGCGGCCTCATCATCTTCGGCATTTACGGCATCGTCTTGAAGGTGTTCACGAAGTCGCCGCTGATCGATTTCTATCGCGGCATCGTCGATGCGCAGGCCGTCGCCTTTTCGACCGCCAGTTCCAATGCGACCCTGCCCGTGACGCTCCGCTGCGCGCAGCGCAATCTGGGCGTGTCGCGATCGGTGTCGAGCTTCGTCATCTCGCTCGGCGCGACGATCAACATGAACGGCACGGCCATGTATCTGGGC
>JBCCAC010000115.1:0-7232 GCA_039815015.1 Pseudomonadota bacterium
CGGGCTGATCGCCGCCTATGTGCACGGCGGCCGGTCGCGAAAGGGTAAGGCGCTGCTCGTTGCCGGCAATCTTCTGTCCGCTCGTCTCGAACGGCGCGCGGAGGGGCAGCTCATGCGCGCGGCCCTGGAACTCGAAACCAGCAGAGCGGCGCTGGCGCTCGATCCGCTGCGCCTCGCAATGGCGGAATGGCTGACCATGCTGATCGCCGATTGCCTGCCGGAGGGCGAAGCCTTCGTGCCCGTCTACGAAAGCGCTCTCGCCATGTTCGACCTCCTCGATACCGAGGCGAACGCGGCGCTTCTGGGCAAGGCGCTCGCCCAGTTCGAACTGATGCTGCTGGCCGCCCTCGGCTTTCGCCTCGACCTCGAAACCTGCGCGGCGACCGGCGTAACCGGCGGAGAAGCCGATCTCGCCTTCGTGTCGCCGCGGACGGGCCGCGCTGTCGGACGCGTCGCCGGCACGCCCTATGAAGGCAGACTGTTCCCGCTACCCGCGTTCCTGATCGACATGGACGAAGCCCCCCCTGCCCGTACCGATATCGAGGCTGCGCTCGCCATCACGCGCCACTTCATCCGGCGTGACGCGCTGCCCGCGCACCGCGCCGACCGCAGCCTCGCCGCCAGAGACCGCGTTGACGCGCGGCTCGCAAAAGGGTTCTAGGGGCGCATGGCCGATACGACCGACGATCCCGGAATGCCCGCCGACGACACCGCACCCATCGATCCCGCCATCATCGAACGCCCCTTCGCGGGCGAGCTGAGCGACCGCTATCTCGTCTACGCCATGTCGACGATCACGGCGCGGTCGCTGCCCGATGTTCGCGACGGACTGAAACCCGTTCATCGCCGCCTCCTGTGGGCCATGCGGCTCCTGAAGCTCGACCCCGGTTCCGGTTTTAAGAAGTGCGCCCGCGTCGTCGGCGACGTCATCGGCAAATATCACCCGCATGGCGACCAGTCGGTCTATGACGCGATGGTCCGCCTCGCGCAGACCTTCGCGCTGCGCTATCCGCTGGTCGACGGTCAGGGCAATTTCGGCAATGTCGACGGCGATAATGCGGCCGCGATGCGCTATACGGAGGCGCGGCTGACGGCGGCGGCCTCCGCCCTCATGTCGGGACTCGACCAGGGGACGGTCGAGTTTCGCGAGACCTATAATGGCGAGGATGAGGAGCCGGAGGTCTTCCCCGGCCTGTTTCCCAACCTCCTGGCCAATGGCGCCGCGGGCATCGCGGTCGGCATGGCGACCAGCATCCCGCCGCACAATATCTCCGAGATCGTCGATGCCGCCCGCATCCTGATCGACAATCCGAACGCGACGACGCAGCGTCTCCTGTCAAAGATTCAGGGTCCGGATTTTCCCACGGGCGGCATCGTTGCCGAAGATGCGGAGACCATCCAGGCGGCCTACGAGACCGGCCGCGGCTCCTTCCGCGTGCGCGCGGCCTTCTCCGGCGACCGGACCGCGACGGAGGGCGAACGGGACATCGCCTATGAAGACCTCGGCGGCGGCCGGTGGCAGCTGGTCATCACCGAAATCCCCTATGGCGTCGCCAGGTCAAAACTGATCGAGCAGTGCGCCGCACTCGTCAACGAGAAGAAGCTGCCGATCCTCGAAGACGTCAACGACGAGAGCGCCGAGGATACGCGCATCGTCGTGACGCCGCGGTCGAAGAACGTGCCGAAAGCGGTTCTGATCGACAGCCTCTACAAGATGACGGATCTCGAGGTTCGCTTCGGTCTTAACATGAACGTTCTCGGGGCGGACCGGACCCCGCGCGTCATGAGCCTTGCCGACGTGCTCGGCGCGTGGGTCAGGCATCAGTTCGACATGCTGCGGGCGCGAACGCGCCACCGGCTCGGCAAGATCGACGCGCGGCTGGAACTCGTCGCCGGTTATCTGATCGCCTATCTGAACCTCGACCGCGTCATCGAGATCATCCGCACCGAAGACGAGCCGAAACCGGTCATGATCGCCGAGTTCGACCTCAACGACCGCCAGGCCGAAGCCATCCTCAACATGCGCCTCCGCAGCCTGCGCCGGCTGGAGGAGATGCAGCTGCGCAGCGAGGACGAAACGCTGCGCGCCGAGCGCGACGAATTGCAGGCGCTCCTTGGCGACGACGCCTTGCAGCGCCGCCGTCTGAAGGCGGATCTCACGCAGCTGAAGAAAACCTTCGGCGATGACCGTCGAAGCCGGGTCGAAGCCGCCGGCCCGACGCAGGACATCCCCCTCGAAGCCATGATCGAGCGCGAGCCTGTCACCGTCATCGTTTCGAAGCGCGGCTGGGTGCGCGCGATGAAAGGCCATGTCGAGCTCGCCACCCTCCCCGGCCAGAAGTTCAAGGATGGCGACAGCTTCGCGCAGGGATTCCACGCGCAGACGACCGACAAGCTGATCGTCGCCGTTTCCGATGGCCGCTTCTACACCATCGGCGCCGACCGTCTGCCGGGCGGACGCGGCCTTGGCGAGCCGGTGCGCGCCATGGTCGACATTGATGCCGAGGCGGACATCATCTCGATGTTCGTCGCCTCGGCGAGCCCGCGCATTCTCCTCGCCGCCAGCGACGGCCGTGGCTTCCTCGCCGAAACCGAGGGTCTGATCGCGGAAACGCGAAAAGGCCGGCAGGTCATGAGCTTCAAGCCCGGCGCGCGGCTCGGCAGGGTCGTGCCCGTGCCCATCACGGACGATCACGTCGCGATCATCGGCGCTAACCGTAAGCTTCTCGTCTTCCCGCTTGCCGACCTGCCGCAAATGGCGCGCGGTCAGGGCGTCATGCTGCAGCGTTACAAGGATGGCGGCATGTCCGACATCACGACCTTTGCGCTCGCCGCCGGGCTCAGCTGGCCGATGGGCGGCGACAGCGGCCGTACGCGCTCCGAACCCGATCTGACACCGTGGCTGGCCGGGCGCGGACAGGCCGGCCGGCTGCCGCCGATGGGCTTCCCGAAAAACAACCGCTTTTCAGGGTAACGCCATATTAAAGCCGGGTGGGCCAAGGCGGTCATCATGCCGCCACCCGCGCCCGCTCTGATCGATCATCGCCCTGTGCGGGACGTGCAGGATCGGCCGCACCTGGACGACGCGGCAGTCATTGACGGCCTGCCGCTTGGCCTTCTCCTCTTTCAGCAGGGTCCGGATCTCATGCCGGTCTGCGTCGAGGCCAACGCCACGTTCCTGAACTGGTGTCCGCATGGCGAAACGTCGCCCGTCGGCCTGCTTTACCGCGATGTCGCGCTGATCGGCGGCCAGAACCTGATCGGCCGCTATATAGAAGCCTGCCTGGCCGGCGACCGTGCGCCGACGGCGGAGCTATGCTGGTCGCTGGATGATGCGGGTGTCGAGGCGCGCCATTTTTCGGCCACGCTACGCCGGATCGGTACCCGCGTCCTCGTCAGCATTCGCGATCGTTCGGCGGAAATCCGCGCGGAATATCAGCTTCGCCTCACGATGATGAGCGACGAGCTGACCGGCATCCCGAACCGGCTGCAGTTTACCGAAACGGTCGATCACGCGATTGCGCGGCGCGGCGATCAGCACGTCGCCGTCATCATCCTCAACATCGACCGGTTCAAGCGCATCAACGACAGCCTCGGTCACGTCGTCGGCGACGAATTCCTGATCGCGCTCGCCCGCCGCCTGTCCGGCTGCGTCCGGGACAGCGACGCCATCGCCCGCATCGGCGGCGACGAATTCGCCCTCATGATGACCGGGATCGATAGCGATACCGATGCGAGTGACATTGCCGGTCGCATACAGGGGGCGCTTAGCGAGCCCTTCCAGCTGTCGGGCGGTGAAGTCTACGCCAGCGCGGCGATCGGCATCGCGACGACATATACGTCGGACCCGCTAGTCGAGGAGTTGATGCGCGATGCGAATTTCGCGCTGACGTCCGCGCGCGGTGTATGTGCCAGCGGTGTGGAGCTCTACGTACCGCATGATCATGGACAAACGCGCGAGCGTTTCCGGCTAGAGGCCGATCTTCGCCGCGCGATCGATGCCGAGGAACTCTCCCTCGCCTTCCAGCCGCTCGTCGACCTCCGGTCGGGCAAGATCTGCGGTATCGAAGCGCTGTCGCGGTGGACCGCGCCCGACAAGGGCCCGGTACCTCCGTCCACCTTCATTCCGCTGGCCGAGGAAAGCGGCCTCATCGTACCGCTCGGCCGCTGGACGCTGATGCGCGCCTGCGAACGGCTCGCCGACTGGCGCGACAAGGCGCCGGCAGCGCGAACACTGAACGTCGCCGTCAACGTTTCCGGCGTTCAGCTGGCGCGCGACGATATCGTCGAGGCCGTCAGCGCGGCGCTCGATCATAGCGGCCTGCCCGGCAATGCTTTGAAGATCGAGCTGACCGAGAGTGCCATCGTTCGCAATCCGGAACGCGCACGGCGTATCTTCGCGGATCTGAAGGCGCTCGGTTGCTCCATCGCCATGGACGATTTCGGCACTGGATATTCGTCGCTCAGCTATCTCCAGTCGCTGCCGATCGACATATTGAAGATCGACCGCAGCTTCGTCGACGGTCTGCTCGTCAGCGAGGACAGCCGTAATATCGTCACCGCCATCCTGTCGCTTGCCGAGGCGCTCGGCATGACGACGATCGCCGAAGGCATCGAGACCGAAGCGCAGCTGACGGCGTTACGGGGGGCCGGCTGCGCAATCGGTCAGGGCTATTTCCTCGCTCGCTCGCCCCCTCGACGAGACGGCTCTGATCGCGGAGCTGACCGAAGCCGGCTGAGCCGATCAGTCGATCAGTCGATCAGCCGCATCTCGCTGTCCATCGCCATGTGTGCCGCCAGCGTGTCCAGCCGCCGCCCGACGGCGGCCGACCATAATTTCCGGTGTTCGGCATTCAGCGTCAGCACGATGCGACCCTCTTTCAGGTCGAGCGCGCTGCCGGCAAGCGGCACGGCCGTCCCGCCCGTCAGCCGCTGACCCAGCCGGAGCGCCAGGCCCCATCCGGTGGCGCGGTCGAGGTCCTCGAACGAGGCGAGCTGGGCAAGGCCGGCGCGCGGCGGTTCGGTCACGCCGCCGCCGTAAAGCGCGAACAGGGCGGCCGCCAGCATGGCGCGGCCGCGCGCGTCGATGCCCACCCAGTTGCCGTGCAGGGCCACTTCCAGCGCTCGTTCCGCACGGAAATCCGGGTGCGCGCGCCAGGCGATATCGCTCAGCTCCGCCGCCACACGGCGCAGTCTGGCATCCTCCTCATCCTCATCGGCGAACAGGGCGCCGATCCAGCGGTGCAGCGCGCCCGCATGTTGGGGGAAGCGGCCGATCGCGGCCCCTTCCTCGCGCGCGGCCGAAATCAGCGGATCGCGTACGCGCACCGTCTCATCCAGACCGCTGTAGAAAATGCCCTCGCGAATGCCATAGGCGCTGACGACGGCGTGGCTGGAGCCCAGCCGCTTCATTACCGCGCGCAGCAGGAGCGCGGCGCCAGGAAGGTGCGGCGTCCGCGCGGTCGAGACGTTACGGATCGACCGCAGCCGCTTCTGCCGCAAATTCGGAACCGCACGCGCCAGCCGGTCGACCGCCTTCACCGTCAGCCGGTGCTGATGAACGATCGGCAGCGGATAGTGCGACAGATGGATTTCCAGCTGAGCCAGCGCACGCCACGAACCACCGACCATGTAGAAAGGCAGGTTCTTGCCCTCGACCGCCCAATCGACGGTATCGAGCGCCTTTTTCACCATGCGGCGCATCTGATCGGCACCGCCCTTGCGCGCCTCGGCAAGCTTGAGCGACCCGATGGGAAGCGACATGACCTTCTTCGGCTTGCCGTTTTTCAGCCGGACGAGTTCCAGGCTGCCGCCCCCCAGATCGCCAACGATGCCGTCCGCACCGGGAATGCCGGCGACGACGCCGAGCGCCGCGTAACGTCCTTCCGTCCGGCCATCGATGGTCTCGATCTCGATCCCGGTTTCGTCCCTGACGCGCGCCACGAAGTCCGGGCCGTTGCTCGCCTCCCGAACCGCGGCCGTCGCGAAGGCCTCGATGCTCTCCGCCTGCATGTCGGACGCCAGGCGCGCGAAGCGGCATAGGGCGTCATGCGCCTCTTCCATGGAGTCCGCAGACATCGCGCCCGTGTCCGCAACGCCGCTGCCCAGGCCCGCCATGACGCGTTCGTTGAACAGGCTGAACGGCGTCCGCCGGTCGGCGCGGAAAATGACCAGCCGTATCGAGTTCGAGCCGATGTCGATGATCGCCCGCACGGGCGCCTTGGCGTCGGCCATCTCCAGTCGCGACGTCAGCGGCACGGTCATGCTGAGATCGTTCACGCCGCGCGCCGCCCCGGCAGGTTCAGTCGCGGCACGTCGGGCGCATCCTCGATGACCGTACCACGACCCGACAGCGACGGATTGTTCATGAAATAATGATGCACGTTGAACGTCTCACCATCGGCCTCGATCCGGCGGTAGGAACCATCGGACATCAGTTCCCAGCTCTGTTCGGTATCCTTCAGGTTCGCGAGCATGACCTGATCGATGATCTGGTCGTGAACGGTCGGGTTCAGGATCGGCAGCAGCACCTCGACCCGCCGGTCGAGATTGCGCGGCATCAGATCCGCCGAGGCGATGAACAGCGCCGCGCGGTCGGAGGGCAACGGGCTGCCATTGGCGAAGGCGTAGATGCGGCTGTGTTCCAGAAAGCGCCCGACGATCGAACGAACGCGAATATTCTCCGAAAGGCCGGCAATGCCCGGTCGCAGGCAGCAGATTCCCCTGACGACGAGATCGATGACGACCCCGGCATCGCTGGCCTCGTAAAGCAGGTCGATCATATCGGGATCGACGAGCGCGTTCATCTTCATCCAGATACCGGCCGGCCGGCCGGCGCGCTGATTCTCGATCTCGGTCCGGATGAGCGTGGTCAGCCGTTCCCGCAGGCCGTGCGGTGAAATGCTGATGGCTTCGAGCCGCGTCGGCTCGACATAGGACGTGATGTAATTGAACACCTGCGCCGCATCGCGCGCCAGCACATGGTCGGCGGTGAACATCGACAGGTCGGTGTAGATCCTGGCCGTTTGCGGATGATAATTACCGGTGCCGAAGTGGCAGTAGGTCCTGAGTCCGCATCCTTCGCGCCGCACCACCAGCGACATCTTCGCGTGCGTTTTCCACTCGATGAAGCCATAGACGACCTGCACGCCCGCCCGCTCCAGCTCGGCCGCCCAGGCGAGGTTCTGTTCCTCGTCGAACCGTGCCTTCAGTTCGACGACGGCGGTCACGGA
>JBCCAC010000294.1:0-3556 GCA_039815015.1 Pseudomonadota bacterium
CCTCGGCAATCTGGCGAGCGCGTCGAATGCCGGCGCGACGTCAAGGCCGCGCGACGCGGCGCTGCAGGGCCTTCGGAAGATGCGCCTGATGCTCGACCTCGGCCTCAAACAGGGATTTTTCCTGCCGCATGAACGGCCGAATGCGGACTGGCTGCGGGCGCTCGGCTTCGATGGCACGGATGCCGACATCTGCGCCGCGGCGCATGGTGAGGATCCGGCGCTGTTCCGCAACGCGCTGAGCGCCTCGGCCATGTGGACCGCCAATGCCGCCACCCTATCGCCGGCGGCGGATACGGCGGACGGGCGGGTTCATCTGACGCCGGCAAACCTATCCGCCATGACGCATCGCACGCTGGAGTGGCGGGAGACGCAGCGGCAACTGTCGCTGATGTTCGCGAATCGGCGGCATTTCGCCGTTCATGATCCGGTGCCATCGCATTTCGGTGACGAAGGCGCGGCGAATTTCATGCGGCTGGCGCCCGAGCATGGCGATGCCGGTGTCGAGATCTTCGTCTATGGCGAGGATCGCGGCGGGCGCTTTCCGGCCCGTCAGGCCCGGCGCGCTTCCGAGGCGGTAGCGCGCAAGCATGGCGTTGCCGGCGCGATCTTTACCGCGCAATCGACTGCCGCGATCGAGGTCGGGGCCTTCCATAACGACGTCGTCGCGGTGGCGAACGAGACCGTGCTGTTCGCGCACGAGCAGGCATTTGACGACCGCGACTGGCTGTTCGGCGAACTCGAACGCCGCGTGCCGGGCCTCGCCATCGTCGAAGTGCCGGCGGCGGAGGTTTCGCTGGGCGACGCCATCACGTCCTATCTCTTCAATTCGCAGCTCGTCTCACTGCCGGATGGCCGCATGATGCTGGTGTTGCCGACCGAATGCCGCGAGAATGAGCGGGTGAGCGCCTGGCTCGGCGCCAATGTCGGCGGCAACGGGCCGATACACGAGGCGCGCTTCGTCGAAGTGAGGGAATCGATGCGCAACGGCGGCGGACCGGCCTGCCTGCGCTTGCGCGTCGCCGCGTCTGCGGCGGCCGCAGCGGCCGTCGATACCCGGTTCATGCTCGATGCGGCGAAGGCCGATCGACTGGAGCGTCTGATCGAACGATATTGGCCGGAAACGATCGCACCGGCGGACCTGGCGACGCCCGGTCTCTGGCGCGATGCCTGGGCCGCCCGTGCAGCCCTTCTGGAGGAACTTGGCCTCTAGGCGGCGCGCTGCATCTGGGGATATAGTTCCGCGACCGGCTTGGCGCGTCCAAGCAGCGCGTCGATCGCCGGTGCCGGTACCAGCCAGCGCGCCTGCGCGCGTGCGGTGTCGTCATCACCCGTGGCGAGCGCCTCGAATATCTTCATGATGGAAATTTCATGTGGCGTCGCGTCCGCACTGCCGACCACGTTGATCCGCAGCCGCGCGCGGGCGGCGTGATGCAGGAACGTCGCCGTCCGTTCCAGCGACCAGCGTGCGACCTTGCCGGCCGCGCGGGCCGGATATGCCAGTCCCGAACAGTCACTCTCATGGCCAGACGCATCGCCGTCGGCGATACCGAACCAATGTGCCCGGAAATGATCGATCATCACGATGCTCCCATCATTCTGCTATTGAGAATGATGCGCATGAGACTGCTCGTCAAGACATTCCCGGCAAAAAAAGCACTGCAAAGAAAAACGGGGCCGTCTTTCGACCGCCCCGTTTCCGTCCGCTCCCCCCGGGGGAGCTTTGTTTGCTGCCTTACGCGGCCTTGCGCTCGCCCTCGGCAGCGACGAATTCGCCGCACCAGTCGGACGAGGCGACCGTCGGCCAGTGCGCCTTCTTGTCACCCTCGGCCGGGGACGGGGCATAACGGCGACATTCGCTCTCGGCGCTCTGGTAGAATTTGCATGCGGTGCAGGTCATGATTTCGATCCTTCGGTGCGGTTAATCTCGGCTGATGAACGCACCTATGACATGCTGGTTCCAATAAATCAAGCAAAAACAACAACTTAATAATGATTGTCAGATGCGTTCGCAACAATCGTGCGCCGCGCCCATGCGGCGGATCGATTCGACCTTCGTCTGGAGCGGCGTCCAGTCGTCCGCGTCGGCGATCGATGCCCACAGCATTTCGACCTCGTCGATCAGCAGCGAGCAGGGCGCGGCATCGGACCAGTAGGGGCCATCGAGCGCGCCGGCGTGGGCTTCACGATTCGCTACCGCCTTTACGAACGGTTCGAATGCAGGCGTGTCATAGGCCGGATGATCGTGCCGCCGCCGGCCGCCGCGCCAGTCGAAAAAGGCGCGGTCCGGTTCGATCTTGCTGCCGGCGAGCGCCGCCTCCCACGCCGCGACGAGCCGCTTGTCGTCTTCATGTTCGCCAGCCGCGATACCAAGCCGCGCGAGCATGGCTGTCGTCAGCGCCGCCTCGTAGCGGTCGGGAAACGCCTTCAGTGCCGGGATCAGGCTGTCGGCGGGCGCAACCGTCCTCAGTGCGAGCGCGAGCTGATGGACATTCCATTGCAGCGCCTCCGCCTGCCGGCCGAACGCGTAAAGGCCGCCATGATCGAAATAAGCCGCGGTGAAGCCATCGTCCCAGCGCGGCGCAAAGCGCCACGGGCCATAGTCGAAGCTCTCGCCGGTGATGTTGATATTATCGGTGTTGAGGACACCGTGTACGAAGCCGGCCGCCCGGTACGACGCCGCCAGTCGCGCCGCGCCGCTGACTGCATGATCGAACAGTGCGGCATAGCGGTCCTCACGGGCTTCGGCGCCCGGGATGAAGTGCGCCAGACAATAGTCGACGAGCCGTTCGAGCCCATTGCGATCTTCAAGATAAGCGAGCCTTTGGAACGTGCCGTAGCGGATATGCCCGTGGCTGAACCTGACGAGAACGGCCGAGCGGGTCGGGCTGGGCTCGTCGCCGCGCATCAGCGCTTCGCCGGTCTCGACGACGCTGAAGGTGCGGCTGGTCTCGACGCCGAGCGCCGCCAGCATTTCGGTCGCGAGAATCTCTCTCACCGCGCCCTTCAGCGTCAGGCGGCCGTCACCGGTGCGGCTGTAGGGCGTCGTTCCCGATCCCTTGGTACCGAGATCCATGAGCCGTCCGCGCGTGTCGCGCATCTGCGCGAACAGAAAGCCGCGCCCGTCGCCGATCTCGGGATTGTAATGGCGGAACTGGTGGCCGTGATAGGCGAGTGCCAGCGGTGCGGTCAGATTGTCAGGTAGCGGCCGAAACCGCCCGAAGTGGCCGAGCCATTCGTCATCGCCCAGCTCGGCGAGACCGATTTCCGCCGCCGCGGGGTCATTGCGAAAGCGCAGTTTCGCTGTCGGGAAGACCGCCGGTACGACCGGTACGGCGATCGCGTCCTCTATGTCGAGAATCGCCGGATCGGCGCGATAGGCGGTCAATCTGGCGCGTTGCTTACGTGGCTTCCGGCGCGATTGCCGTCACGGTCGGCGTCGCATTCGACGCCGCAGGCGGCGCATACGAAGCGCACCGTCTCGTCCTCGATCTCGCGCCGCATCGCTTCGCTCACATCGGGGCTGAAGGCGAGGTCGAGCGCGTCGCCGACGACGCCG
>JBCCAC010000223.1:0-4539 GCA_039815015.1 Pseudomonadota bacterium
ACATTAGGAACGGCTTTCCCCGCTGCACGCGCTCGACCTGGCCCGAAAGCGATTTGAAGAAGGCTGTGGGCCGAACGATCGTATGGTCGAGGCCCGATGCGGCGAGCGTCCGCTCGAAGGCCAGCTTCGCCCGCTGAAATTCGAGAACAGGCTTTTGCACGCAGATCGCGGACAGCAGGATCATGTGTGGCACGCCGGCTGCCTCCGCTTGTTTGAGCGCGCTGACATGCGCATCGTGATCAATTCGCCAGGCATCGTCCGGCGCACCTGTTCGGGAGGCAAGGCAAGATAGCAGGACATCAAAACGCTCGCCTCGGATCCCGTCACACGCCAGCGACACCGGATCCGTCACATCGCCGGTGCGAAACTCCGCTCCCTGAAGGTTCCGTCCATTCGTCGAAGCTGCAGACTCGTTACCATTGTCCGGCAGTCGCCTGACCAAGCAGACCACGTTATGCCCGCGCGCGACCAGCGCCCGCACCGTCGCGCGCCCGATCGTCCCGGTGGCGCCCAGGACGAAAATGCGCCGCGGCTGTACGTGATCTTTGCGATCAACGGTCATAATAGCGCATAATTTGGAGGAGCAGACGGCATCGGGTCGTTCGGTCGGACTATGCCTGCCCCCGTCGCCACCATCCCCGTACATAAATCCCGTAAATCACCGTCAGCACGATCGCGAAGCCGAACCACTGGACAGCATAGGCCGTGTGATTGTCGGGGATATCCTCGACCGTCGGCAGACGGCTCGCTGCGAGACT
This sequence comes from Pseudomonadota bacterium, assembly GCA_039815015.1. Lineage (GTDB taxonomy): Bacteria > Pseudomonadota > Alphaproteobacteria > Sphingomonadales > Sphingomonadaceae > Pacificimonas. The sequence goes on from JBCCAC010000223.1 coordinate 759, forward strand.
GAGGAGCGGCGGATCGGCGATCAGCACGTAGCGGTCATCGCCCACCGCGCGCCGGTCCTCGCGCAGCAGGCCGCGGACGGCCTTGCCACCGTCGGGGGCGTTAACCGGATCGGGGCGCGGCGACCAGCCGAGATTGACGTCGATGTGCCGGTCTCCGGTTGCGCAGCGCGCGAACTGGGCGAAACCGCTCGCCCCGTCCGCGCGGCGGCCGGCGCGCACGCTCACCGGTCCGATGGCACGGCAGTTGATCGCGACACGGCGGAAGTCGAGGCCCTCCGTCCAGTCGTCGGGGCCGAGCACCAGTTCGGGCGCGCCCGGCGCGGCGGCGAGCGCCTGCAGCATCGCCGCCTTTTCCTCCGCCCGGCCCAGCTGCCAGACGCCGAGCGCGAGCAGGATGGGCAGCGCGAGCGCGACCATGATGGTGGGGACGAGGGGGAGCTTCACGGTGACAGTGTCGCAGCCTGTTGGACGGCAGACAATGGCGTTTGCGTGCCTGGGATTTCAGAATGATCCTTCGACAGGCTCAAGACGAGCGTGCCGCGATAGGTTCAGGATAAACGTCCTTCGACAGGCTCAGGATGACCGGGTTCTGGTATCGTCCTCTTCCCTGCTCACCCTGAGCCTGTCGAAGGATCTCTGCTCAGCCAGCCTGAAAGCGGACACGATCCGTGCCCGCTAATGCGTGACGGCCGCGCCGAAATCCGAGCCCCAGATGTAGATCGTGATGAACAGGAACAGCCAGACGACGTCGACGAAGTGCCAGTACCAGGCCGCCGCCTCGAAGCCGAAATGATGCTGCGGGGTGAAATCGCCGCGATAGGTGCGCACCAGGCAGACGATCAGGAAAATGGTGCCCACGAAGACATGGAAGCCGTGGAAGCCGGTCGCCATGTAGAAGGTGGCGCCATAGACATTGCCCGAAAAGCCGAACGCCGCATGGCTATATTCATAGGCCTGCACCAGCGAGAAGATCACGCCGAGGATGACCGTCAGCCACAGGCCCTTCTTCAGCCCCTCGCGATTGCCCTCGATCAGGCTGTGATGCGCCCAGGTTACGGTCGTGCCGGACAGAAGGAGGATGAGCGTGTTGAGCAGCGGATAGACGAACGGGTCCAGCACCTCGACGCCCTCGGGCGGCCAGACGCCGCCGACCGCTTCCGCCGTCGAGGGGAACAGGCTCGCGTCGAAATAGGCCCAGAACCAGGCGACGAAGAACATGACCTCCGATGCGATGAACAGGATCATGCCGTAGCGGTGGTGCAGCTGCACGACCGGCGTGTGATCGCCGCCATTCGCTTCCCGGACCACGTCCGACCACCAGAACCACATGGTCGCCAGCACGCCGACCGTGCCGACGATGAACGTCCAACCGCCGAACGCGACATCGTGCATCCACATGACGGCGCCCGCTGCCATCACGAGCGCGGTCATCGCGCCCATCAGCGGCCAGGGGCTCGCCGGCAGGATGTGGAAATCGTGGTTCTTGACGCCGGCCATATTATCCTCGCGTATCGCTGTTCGCTGCCGTCCTAGCCGTCTCCTCGCGCGCTGGGAAGAAGGTATAGGAGAGCGTGATTTCCTCGATGCGTTTGCCGTCGGCATCGTCCAGAATCGCCGGGTCGACATAATAGCTGACCGGCATGGACACGGTCTGCCCGGGCTGCAGCGTCTGTTCGTTGAAACAGAAGCAGGCGATCTTGACGAAATATTCGCCGGCCGTGTCGGGCGTGACGTTGAAGGTCGCGATCCCGGTGATGGGCTCCGAGCCCTCGTTCGTCGCCTGGTAGAACGCCATCTTGCGCTCGCCGATGTTGATCGTCGTCGCCGTCTCGACAGGCTTGAAGCGCCAGCCGAGCCCCGGCATCACATTGGCGTCGAAGCGCACGCGGATGGGGACGTCCGTCGCGACGAGATCGGCTGAGACGACATCCGCGCGCTGGGTCGTGCCGCCGAAACCGGTGACCTGGCAGAAGATCTGGTAGAGCGGCACGCTGGCATAGGCGAGGCCGAGCATGCCGGCCGCGACGCCCGCCGCGATCAGGCCGGTGCGCGTTGTGTTCGGGCGCGCGCCACCGGTGCCGGGCTCTGCGACGCTCATTGCATCCTCACGACGGTAATGGCGTAGAACAGTACTGCGAGTGCCAGAAGGATCCCGCCGAGCACGAGATTGCGGCTCTTGCGGCGCGCGGCGAGCTCTTCGTCCTCGGGCGTCATGCCAGGATCATCCGGTCGACGGCGAGCGCGCCGAACAGCACGAAAAGATAGAGGATCGAGAAGGCGAACAGGCGCTTTTCCGGCGCCATCCCGGCCGCCGTTTCGGCGCGGTTGCGCCAGACCGCCACGGCCAGCGTCAGGAAGACGGCGCCGAGCGCTGTCGCCACCAGGCCGTAGATCACGCCCGCAAGGCCCAGCATCCAGGGGGCGAGGCTCGCCGCCAGAAGGGGCAGGGTGTAAACGAGCACCTGCCGCCGCGTCTCGGCAAGGCCGTGTGTCACCGGCAGCATGGGAACGCCGGCGCGGTCGTAATCACTCTCGACGAACAGGGCGAGCGCCCAGAAATGCGGCGGCGTCCACAGGAAGATGATCGCGAACATCAGAAGCGGCAGCGCGGTCACGTCGCCCGTCGCGGCCGCCCAGCCGATCATCGGGGGAAAGGCGCCGGCCGCGCCGCCGATGACGATGTTCTGCGGCGTGCGCCGTTTCAGCCACACCGTGTAGATGAAGACATAGAAGAGGATCGCGGCGAGAAGGATCGCGGCCGCGACCAGATTGACGGTGAGCGCCATGACGCTGACCGAACCAACCGCGAGGACCATCGCGAAGCCGAAGGCCGCGTTCCGGTCCAGCCGCCCGCCCGGCAGGGGCCGCTTCGACGTCCGCTTCATCAAAGCGTCGAGATCCGCCTCATACCATTGATTGAACGCACCCGCCGCGCCGCCGGCGACGGCGATGCAGAGGATTGCGGTAAAGGCGATGACCGGATGCACCGCGACCGGCGCCGCGATCAGGCCGGCGAGGCCGGTATAGACCACCAGAAACATGACCCGCGGCTTCGTCAGCGCGAAATAATCACGCCAGTCCGCGATGCGAGCGCTCGACATGGCCGTGTCATCCGCCGCCGCCCGAAGCGGCGAGGCTTCCATTGCCGCCCGAAGCGGCTGGGCCACTTCGGGAGCGGCGTTCATGGTCATTTGACCTCGGGCAGGGTTTCGAACTGGTGGAACGGCGGCGGAGAGGACAGCGTCCATTCCAGCGTCGTCGCCCCTTCGCCCCAGGGGTTGGCCACCGCCTTGCGGCCACCGGCGAGCGAGATGACGATGTTCAGGAAGAACGGGATCAGGCCGACCGCCATGATCATATAGCCCCAGGTCGCGATCTCATTGTAGCCCGCGAACTGGTCCGGATAGTCCGGAATGCGGCGCGGCATGCCGTCCTGACCCAGGAAGTGCATCGGGAAGAACAACACGTTCACACCGATGAAGAACACGAAGAAGTGCAGCTTGCCGAGGAACTCGTTGTACATCTTCCCGGTCATCTTCGGCCACCAATAGTACCAGCCGGCGAAGATCGCGAACACCGCGCCCAGCGACAGGACATAATGGAAATGCGCGACGACGTAGTAGGTGTCGTGCATGTAGGTATCGACGCCGGCGTTCGACAGGATGACGCCGGTCACGCCACCCAGCGTGAACATGATGATGAAGCCGATCGCCCACAGCATCGGCGTCTCGAAGGACAGCGAGCCGCCCCACATCGTCGCGATCCAGGAGAAGATCTTCAC
>JBCCAC010000050.1:0-10352 GCA_039815015.1 Pseudomonadota bacterium
GCGCCGGTGATGGAAAAGCCGCTCGCCGCCGCCGCCGGGATCGGCTGGCAGGGAAAGCACACCAATCTCGTCAGCCGCACCGATGGCTCCTGGCTGTTCCTCGGCGCGATCTACACGACGCTCGCGCTCGAACCCGACACCCCCCATGCCGATCGCTGCGGCAGTTGTACCGCCTGCCAGACCGCCTGTCCGACGGACGCCTTCCCCGCTCCGTACCGGCTCGACGCCCGCCGCTGCCTCGCCTATCTTACCATTGAGCATTCGGGGCCGATCCCGCACGAATTTCGCCGCGCCATGGGCAATCGCATCTATGGCTGCGACGACTGCCTGGCCATCTGCCCGTGGAACCGGTTCGCGGCCGCGTCGCGAGAGATGGCGTTCGCCCCTCGGCCCGCCTTCGTCAGACCGCGTCTCGAAGACCTCGCGGCTCTCGACGATGCCGCCTTTCGCGATGTCTTCGCAGGCTCGCCGATCAAGCGCATCGGCCGGGCGCGGTTTGTCCGCAACACGGCCATCGCCCTCGGCAACCAGGGCGACAGGTCCGCCATCGCCGCCCTGCGACCGCTGGTGGAAGACCCCGAGCCTCTCGTTCGCGGCGCGGCGATCTGGGCACTCGCCGCCTGTGGCGCGCCCGCAAGGCGTGATCCGGGCGAAACCGACTTAGGCGTGCTCGCCGAATGGGCGGCGCTCGACAGCGCAAAGACGGCACCATAGGCGGGGCGGCAATCCCAGCTTCAGACGGAAAGTCCGCGCATCATGTCCCACGCCCCCATCACCTGTATCGGCAATGCCATCGTCGACGTTCTCGCCCCTGTAGATGAGGCGTTTCTGACGGCAAACGGGCTTGCGCGCGGCGCGATGACACTGATCGACACCGAAACGGCCGAGACACTCTATGCCAAGATGCCACCGGGCAAGGAGGCGTCGGGCGGGTCGGGCGCGAACACGGCCGCGGGTATCGCCGGGCTCGGCGGCGGCGTCCGCTATTTTGGTCGCGTCGCCGACGACCAGCTGGGCGAAGTGTTCCGGCACGATCTCGTCGCCGCCGGCGTCCACTATGACGTCCCCTTTTCGAACGGCGGCACGCCCACCGCACGCTGCCTGATCCTGGTGACGCCAGACGGCGAGCGCACCATGAACACCTATCTCGGCACCAGCGTCGATCTGGGGGAGGCAGAGGTCGATTATGATGCCGTCTCAGCCGCGAAGCTTCTCTATCTGGAAGGCTATTTGTGGGATTCGGACACCGCGCGGCCGGCGATGGAACGCGCGGTACAGGCTGTGCGCGGCGCCGGGGGCCGCGCCGCCTTCACCCTGTCGGACGGTTTCTGCGTCGACCGGCACCGCGATTCCTTCCGCGAACTCGCGGCCGGCGGCGTCGACATCCTGTTCGCCAATGCCGACGAACTCACCAGCCTTTACGAGACCCAGGATCTCGCCGCAGCGCTCGACGCGCAGCGCGGCAAGGTCGACCTCGCCATCGTGACGCGCAGCGCCGAAGGTGCGGTCATTCTGGCGGGCGACGAGACCATCGAGATCGCCGCCGAACCGGTCGACCACGTCGTCGATACGACGGGCGCGGGCGATCTTTTCGCCGCCGGTGTCCTGGCGGGGCTGGAGGCGGGACGACCGCTCGCGGAATGCGGACGTATGGGCGCCGTGGCCGCCGCCGAAATCATCTCGCACTACGGCGCCCGGCCGGAGGCGGACCTAAAAGCGCTCATCTCCTAAAGAGGCCGTTTCCGTATTCGGCGCGGCCGGTTGTGCAACGACCGGCCGCTCCATGATCGCCGCGCCCAGCACGGTGCCCAGTCCCTTACGCTGAACGACGACCGCCAGCCGGTCGCCATCCAGCGCGGCCAGATCGTCATCGGCGATGGTCCAGCGCTTGCGGCCACCGTCCCAGCTGCCGAGCACATGCTCGGAGGTGACGACATTGGTGTAGGTAATCTTGCGCCCGCGGTTTTCGCCGCGTTCGATATCGACCGTGGGCGCGCTTTCCAGCGCGATCAGTCTCACTTCGGCCGCATCGGACTTCACGCCGCCCACCTCGACGGCGAACTGGCCATTCGGCGCGCGGGTGAATTTGACCTCGGCCAATGTGGGTTCGCGCAGCGTGCGGCGCACCTCGGCCGCGACCTGCGCACGCGCCGACCCATTGCCTTCCCAGTCGCCGTCGATGACGATTTGCGGTGTGTAGACGCCCAGCCGCCCGGACAGGCCGCGATAGGCACGCTGCCGCTCGGTATTGGCGGGCCGCGCCAGCGTGTCCTTCCAGCCAAGCCGGTCCCAATAGGTGATCGGCCGCGAAATCGCGACGACGCCCGGCGTCGTCGAAATGTCTTCCAATACCTTGTCCGCCGGCGGGCAGGACGAGCAGCCCTGGCTCGTAAAGAGCTCGAGGACGACCGGTTTCGCGGCGGCCGGCGCGGCGAGCATCATCGGCGCTGCGACGAAGATGACGGGAAGGGCGAACGTGCGGGCGATGTCTTTCATGACATCTCTATACGCACGCGCCCGCCACGCGGTTACAGGTCCGCCTATGCCGCGACGCCGGGTTTCAGCCGGTCGGCATATTCGGCGCGGAATTTCCGTACCTTCGGCCCGACGACGAAGTTGCAATAGGGCGTCGAATCGCCCGTGCGCGCATAATAATCCTGATGCTCGCGCTCACCGGGCCACCATGTGCCGCCCTCGACGGTCGTGACGACCGGATCGCCCCACAGGGACGCCGCCTTGGCGATCGCGGCCTCGGCCTTGGCGCGCTGTCCGTCGTCCAGCGGGAAGATCGCGCTACGATATTGCGGGCCGACATCATTGCCCTGCCGGTCCTTCGTGGTCGGATCATGGATGTGGAAGAAGATGTCGAGAAGCTCTTCATACGAAACCTTCTCCGGGTCGTAGTCGATCTTCACCGCCTCGGCATGGCCGGTGCGCTTGGCGCAGACCTGGGCGTAGGTCGGATTGTCGACATGACCGCCGATATAGCCCGATTCCACATGCTGGACGCCGATCAGGTCGTCATAAACGGCCTCCAGACACCAGAAACAGCCGCCGGCCAGGATTGCGGTTTCGCTCGTCATCCACTCGTCTCCTTCCCCATCCATGTCGGCGCCGTCCGTAGTACCTTCAAGTCCATGGCCGCACGTGCCGGTCCGCCCCTCACGCTTTTCGCCATTGCCGGCCGAAAGGCCGCGCCCGATAGCGAACGCAACAGGATCATGGATGAGGTGAGGAATATGGCGGCGACCGATTTGGATCAGATCGAACGCGTCGGCGACGTCCTCGCCGTCCATGCCGCGCAGCAGCCCGGCCAGCTCGCCGCCCGCTTTGAAGGGCGCGAAACCACCTATGCGGACCTTCATGAACGCACGGGCCGCATCGCCGCCGCGCTGCGGGCGGACGGGCTAGACAAGGGCGATCGCATCGCCTGGCTCGGCAAGAATAGCGACGAATATTTCGAGCTGTTCTTCGGCGCTGCGAAGGCGGGCATCGTCCTCATTCCGATCGGCTGGCGGCTCGCCGCACCGGAAATCGAATATATCGCCTGCGACTGCGAGGCGGCCATGCTGTTCGTCACACCGGAATTCGGTGATCTTGCCGCATCGATCCTGCCCAATTGCCCGAATATCCGCCGCGTCGTGGTGGCCGCAGAGGGCGCCGCTGACCATGCGGACTGGCCGCGCTTCGTCGACTGGTATGGCGGGCACGAACCCATATCGCCCCGTACCGACCTTCACGGCGACGACGCCCTTATCCAGCTCTATACGTCCGGCACCACCGGGCGGCCGAAGGGCGCCATGCTGAGCCATGCGAACTTCCTGAAGGGCTATGTCCGCGCCGCCGCCGAACCCATGCCCTGGAACGAGTGGACGGCGGACGATGTCAGCCTGGTCGCCATGCCGGTCGGCCATATCGGCGGCACCGGCTGGGGCTTTCGCGGCTATCACGCCGGCGCGCTGAACGTCATCGCGCGCGAATTCGATCCGGCGGGCGTTCTCGACTATATCGAGAAGGACGGCATTTCAAAGCTGTTCATGGCGCCCGCTGCGATCCAGTTCGTACTGGCGGACCCCAGGGCGCGTGCGGTCGATTATTCCCGCCTCGAATATATTCTCTACGGCGCCTCGCCCATTCCGCTCGACCTGCTTCGACAGGCGATCGAAGTGTTCGGCTGCGGCTTCTGCCAGCAATATGGCATGACGGAAACGACCGGCACGATCGTCTATCTGCCACCGGAAGATCACGACCCCGCCGGCAACCAGCGGATGCGCGGTGCCGGCAAGCCGCTACCCGGCGTCGAGCTGCGCATCCGCGATATGGACGGCAGGATTCTGCCGCCGGGCGAGATCGGCGAAGTCGAGACCCGCTCCAGCCACAATATGATCGGCTATTGGAAGCTCGACGCGGCAACGTCCGCGACGGTCGATGATGATGGCTGGTTGAAAACGGGCGATGCCGGCTATCTCGACGCGGACGGCTATCTCTACATTCAGGACCGCGTGAAGGACATGATCGTGTCCGGTGCGGAGAACGTCTATCCTGCCGAAGTGGAAAGCGCCATTTACGGCCATCCGGACGTCGCGGAGGTGGCCGTCATCGGCATTCCGGACGACAAATGGGGCGAGGCGGTCAAGGCGATCGTCGTCGCAAAGCCCGGAACATCGCCCGACCCCGACGACATCATCGGGTTCGCGCGTGGCCGCATCGCCGCTTTCAAGGCACCGAAATCCATCGATTTCATCGACGCTCTGCCACGCAACCCGTCGGGCAAGATCCTCAGGAAGGATTTGCGTGCGCCCTATTGGGAGGGTCGCGATCGCGCCGTGAACTGAAACGGTGAACTGACACTTGGCGCTTACCGGCAGGGCACTTTTCGGTCGGTACGTCGTTGCAACACTGTTGCAACGATCCCGTCGCGCTTTATCGATGCGCGTAGGAACGACGTTGCAGCGCTGTTACGGACGCGATTGTCGCGTTATTCTGGGTCCGCTGCCCGTATAGGGGACTATCTTGCTCGCTCGTCTGACGCCCATCCTTGCGCTGTTCGCGCTCATCGCGTGCAGCGATGCCGGCGGCAGTGCCGGCGGGCGCGGTGACCCCGGCGCGCCCACCGTCGTCGGCGGCCACGTCACCGAACATGAATTTTCAAGCGCCATCGAGGGCGTCGGCACCGCCTTCGCCAAGGAACAGACCGTCATCACCTCGCCGGTGACGGAACGGATCGAACGGCTCGGCTTCTCCGACGGCGATACCGTCCGGCGCGGCGATGTGATCGCACGGCTGTCGCGCGGCGAGGAATCCGCCGGTCTTGCCGCCGTCGAGGCGCGCATGCGCGAGGCGCAGAAGCAGCTCGACCGGTTGCAGCAATTGCAGGAACGCGGTTTCGCGACCAATGCGAACGTCGATACGCAGGTCGCCGCCCGCGACGCTGCCCGTGCCGATGCGAGCGCGATCCGCTCACGCATATCCGACCGCGTCATCCGCGCGCCGTTCGACGGCGTCGTCGGCCTGCGTACCATTTCACCCGGTGCCGTCGTCACAGCGGGCAGCCCCATCGCCACGATCAGCGACATCTCTTCGATCAATCTCGACTTCACGGTTCCCGAGACATTCCTCGCCGATATTGAACGCGGCCAGCCGATCGAAGCGCTTGCGGCCGCCTACCCCGACGAACCGTTCCGGGGCATGATCGACGGCATCGAGATGCAGGTTGATGCCCTGTCGCGCAGCGTCACCGTCCGTGCCGTCCTTCCCAATCCCGACCGCCGCCTGCGCCCGGGGATGCTCCTCACCGTTTCCATCGTGTCGGAAGCCCGCACTGCCCCTGCGATCCCGGAAACCGCGCTCGTCACGCAGGGCGAGCAGAATTTCGTCTTTCGCATCGACGAGGACAGTATCGCCCGCCGGACGGTCATCGAAACCGGGCTCAGGTCGGATGGCATGGTCGAGGTCCGCGCGGGCGTGGCCCTCGGCGACCGCATCATCGCCGATGGCACAGTTAAGGCGCGCGACGACGCCCCCGTCGAACCGAAATTCGCCGGCGTACACGACACCGCCGCGGCGAATGCCGGCCATGCCGCCGGCGGCGCGCCATGATCATTTCGGATGTGTCGGTAAAGCGACCGGTCTTCGCGGTCGTTCTGTCGCTCGTCCTTCTCCTCGCCGGCGCCGTTGCCTTCCTGCAGTTGCCGGTACGGGAATATCCCGCCATCGATCCGCCGATCGTCTCGGTCGACGTCAATTATCCCGGCGCCGCGGCCAGCGTCGTCGAATCGCGCATCACGCAGCTTCTTGAGGATCGCGTCGCCGGCATCGAGGGCATCGACACGATCCGCTCCTCATCGCGCGACAGTCAGTCCGACATCTCCATCGAATTCAAGCCCAGCCGCGACGTTGACAGCGCGGCGAACGACGTGCGCGACCGGGTGTCGGGCGCACTCGACAATCTACCCGAGGAGGCCGATCCTCCCGAGGTCAACAAGGTCGATTCCGACTCCCGCCCGATCATGTGGCTCAACCTGACGGGCGAAGGGCGCGACCCCCTGTGGCTGGCGGACTATCTCGACCGCGTCCTCCTCGATCGCTTCTCATCCATCAACGGCGTGGCGCGTGTGCGCGGCGGCGGCTCGGCTCGGCCGGCGATCCGCGTCTGGCTGGACCGGGAGGCGCTCGCCGCCTTCCGCCTGACCCCGGCCGATATCGAGGCGGCGCTTCGGCGCGAAAACGTCGAACTGCCGGCGGGCCGGGTCGAATCCGACGATCTGAACCTCACCGTCCGCGTCGCACGCGGCTATCAGAGCGTCGAGGATTTCCGGTCGCTCGCCATCCGGCGCGGCGATGACGGGTCGCTCCTCCGGCTCGGTCAGGTCGCCCGCGTCGAGCTTGGCCCCGAAGACGTCTACGATTATTTCCGGTCCAACGGACAGCCGGGCGTCGGCATGGGCATCGTCAGGCAGTCGGGTGCCAACACGCTTGCCGTCGCGGAGGCGGTGAAGGCCCGCGTCGAGGAGGTACGACCGCTCCTACCGTCCGGCGTCGAGCTCGCCGTCAGCTTCGATTCCTCCGTCTTCATCGCCAAGGCGATCGAGAATGTCTGGGAAACGCTGGCGATCGCCGCGCTTCTGGTCGTTACGGTGATCTACCTGTTCCTCGGCAGCCTGCGCGCGACCATCATCCCCGCCGTGACCGTACCCGTCAGTCTGATAGGCAGTTTCTTCGCGCTCTGGGTGCTCGGCCTCTCGATCAACCTCCTGACGCTTCTCGCCCTCGTCATGGCCATCGGACTGGTGGTCGACGATGCCATCGTCGTTCTCGAAAACATCTATTCGCGGATCGAAGCGGGCGAGAGCCGCCTCCTCGCCGCCTATGCCGGCGCGCGGCAGGTCGGCTTTGCCGTAATCGCGACGACGGCGGTCACCATCGCCGTCTTCATTCCGGTCATGTTCCTGCCCGGCAATACCGGGCTCCTGTTCCGCGAACTGGCGATCACCATGATCGTATCCGTGACCATATCGACCTTCGTCGCGCTGACGCTCATTCCGGTCATGTGCTCGAAACTCCTGAAGCGTGAGAGCAATGGCACGGCGCTGACCCGCATCGTCGATCGCGGCTTCGGTCGCATCAACGCGCGCTATGAAAGCATCCTCGACAGGATCATCCGCCGGCCGGTCCCGGTCAGCCTGATCGCCGTCGCGCTCGTCGCCGGTGCCGGCATTCTCGCGCAGCAGACCCTCGTCAGCGAGCTGGCACCCGAGGAGGATTCCGGCTTCATGTTCGGCGGCATTACCATCGCGGAAGGGTCGGGCTGGGAGCGGCTCGTCAGGGTTATGGACGACGTCGAGGCCATCCTGACACCCATGGTCGACATGGACGGCGAGAGCGCCGACAAGCCGATCCGTCGCGCCCTTCTCCGCGCCCCGGCCAGCTTCGGCCCATCGGGCGACTTTTCCGGCGGGCGCCTGATCATCTTTCTGAAAGAGTGGGACGAGCGCGACGTCACGACGAAGGACGTCGTCAACCAGCTCAACGCCGCGCTGGCGCCCTATCCGGCCGCACAAGGGTTCGTCGGCGTCGGTGGCGGGCTCGGCCGGGGCTTCGGCGGACAGCCGATCGAATTCGTCATATCGGGAGGGACCTATGAAGAGCTGGCGCGGGCGCGGGACGCGCTGTTCATCGCCGCCGACGCCTATACCGGCATCGCGACGCTGGAAGCGGACTATCGCGAGACGCGCCCGCAGTTGATCGTCGACATCGACACGACGCGCGCTGCCGATCTCGGCGTCTCGACGCAGGAAATCGGCCGCACGCTCGAAACCATGATGGGATCGCGCCGCGCCGGCACCTATATCGACCGCGGCGAGGAATATGACGTCATCGTCCAGGCCGAGCCGGAAGACCGGGTAACGGCGTCCGATCTCGGCAATGTCTACGTCCGCGCACGCGGCGGCGGGGTTGTGCCGCTCGCCGGGCTCGTCACGCTGACGACGCGGGCCGAAGCGGGTGAGCTCAACCGGTTCAACAAGCTGCGCTCCATCACGCTTGCGGGCACGCTGGCACCCGGCACCTCACTCGGCGAGGCGCTGTCGTTCCTGGAGGCCGAAGCGGCGACGCTCCCGGAAATCTCCGCCATCGGCTATGAGGGAGAGAGCCGCGCGCTCCGGCAGACCGGCGGGTCGATCTGGCTCGTCCTCGGCTTCACCATCCTGCTCGTCTATCTCGTCCTCGCGGCGCAGTTCGAGAGTTTCGTCAGTCCGCTCGTCATCGTCATCGGCGTTCCGCTCGCGGTCGGCGGCGGCGTCTTCGGACTGGTGGTCATGGGCGGCAGCCTCAACATCTATTCGCAGATCGGCCTCGTCATGCTGGTCGGCCTCGCGGCGAAGAACGGCATATTGATCGTCGAATTCGCCAATCAGCTGCGCGACGAGGGCGAAGCGTTCGACCGCGCCATCATCGTCGCCGCGACCCGGCGCCTGCGGCCCGTTCTGATGACGTCGATCGCGACGGTAGCAGGCGCCATGCCCCTGATGTTCGCCACGGGCGCCGGCGCGGGTTCGCGCGCGGCGATCGGCACGGTGATCGTCTGGGGCGTCGCCATCTCGACGCTCCTGACCCTGTTTGTTATCCCGACCTTCTACCGCCTCCTGGCGCGCGGGACCGGCAGCCCGGAAGCCGTCACGCGCCGGCTGCAGGCCCAGCTGGAGGAGCGGGATACGGGAACCGCAGGCGCGCAGCCCGCAGAGTAGATCGCTATTCGGCCGCGATCGCCAGGTCGGACGTCGATCTTTCCGTACCCGCCTGATCGGCCCGCCGGAATTCCATCGTGCCGTCGTCGATCTCACCGAACAGCAGATCCTTGCGGTCGGCCACATATTCGTGCGGCTGGTTCCACGGCGCCTTGTCGGTACCCTTGGGCAGGCGGTCGGCCGCGCGCTTGAAATAGCCCGAGGTCAGGTTCCAGATCGGCGCGTCGCGATAATCGCCCTGCGGCGGCTTGGGTACGGCGATATCCTGACCGCGTCGCCGCATCAGATTGAGCAGGCGGCAGACATATTGCGCCGTGATGTCGGCCTTCAGCGTCCAGCTGGCGTTGGAATAGCCGAACGTGGACGCGAGGTTGGGGACGCCCGCGAACATGACTCCCTTGTAGGCGTAGGTCTCGGCAAGGCCGACATCATCGCCGTCTATGGTCATCGTCATGCCACCCAGCATCTGAAGGTTGAGGCCCGTCGCCGTAACGATGATGTCCGCCTGCAGATGGTCGCCGGATTTCAGGCGGATGCCGGTATCGTCGAAACGCTCGATGTGATCGGTGACGATGTCCGCGGACCCGTCTTTCAGCGCATCGAACAGATCGTCATCGGGAATCAGGCACAGCCGCTGCTCCCAGGGACCGTAACTGGGCGTCAGATGCGTATCGACGTCGTAATGCGGGCCAAGGGCCTGCCGCGCCTTCTTCAGAAGCGTCTTGCCGACCTTCGCGGGCTTCTTGCGGGCGCGCTTGAAGAAAATGTCCTGCATCCAGACGTTTTTCCAGCGCGTGAAGCGATAGGCGCGCGTTTCGCCCAGATAGCGGCGCAGGAAATTCGCCAGTGCGTCCTCGGCCGGCCGGCTGACCACCCATGTGGGGGAGCGCTGCAACATCGTGACATGACGGGCGCGCTTCGCCATTTCCGGTACCAGCGTGACGGCGGTCGCGCCGGAGCCGATGATGACGACGCGCTTGTCGCTATAGTCCAGATCCTCCGGCCAGTGCTGCGGATGGACGATGCGGCCCCGATATGTGTCTTCGCCCGGAAAATCGGGCCGGTAGCCCTGGTCATAGTCATAATAGCCGGCGTTCATGAACAGAA
>JBCCAC010000045.1:0-11075 GCA_039815015.1 Pseudomonadota bacterium
CCGTCACCAGCGTGTGAAGGACGACGCCGACCAGGCCGCCCACCAATGTGCCGTTGACGCGAATGAACTGAAGGTCGCGACCGACGGCGCGCTCCAGCCGGTCGCTGACCGTCGCCGTATCCCAGCGCTTGACCGTGTCGGATACGACGCCGACGATCTGCGTGCCATAGTCCGCAACCAGCCCGGTGACGACGCGGCGGGCATATTTGTTGAGGTTGCGCTTCAGTTCGGGGGCGGCGTCGACCGTCGCGCCCAGGCCACGAACGCCTTCGCCCAGGCGGCCCGACAGCGCGGCGTCCGGATCGGTCAGCGCCGTCTTCATCGTGTCCTTCAGATTGCCCCAGATGCCATCGAGGAACCGCCCGAGTTCCGGATTGGCGATCAGCTCCTGCTTGTAGCGGTCCACGCGCGCCTGCATGTCGGGGTCATAGCGCAGGTCGAAGGCCAGATCCTTCAGCGCGATCATGACCTTGATCCTGAGCGGATGACCGGGATCGGCGGCCATGTCCACGAGCAGCTTGCGCATGCCGTTTATGATCGCATTCGCAACCCGCTCGTCGACGCCGGCAATGCGCAGCAGCCATTGCGTACGCTCCTGTACGAGGTCGCGGATCAACATCTCGTTTTCGTCGAGAACCCGCGCCAGCCACACGACGGCATTGTCGAAGACGGGCTGCAAACGTCCCTCATCGATGGAGCGATCGAGGATACGGCCGATCAGTGGCGCAGCCTGCATGCGCTCCAGGTTCGAAGCGATACCGCCGCGGACCAGAGCCGAAATAGCATCATTGTCGGCCGCATCCATCAGGCTGACGGCGAAGCGCCGGAACCCGCCACGCCGCATGCCCGCCCGGTCGGCGTCCGGCGGCGTCGCCAGCCAGCGCGCGGCCGCCCCCGCCATGTCGACGCCGGCCAGCCGGCGGGCGACGATGGAAGGCGTCAGGAAGTTCTTTTGCAGGAATCCCGCCAGATTCTCCGCCAGCCGGTCCTTGTTCTTGGGGACGATGGCCGTGTGGGGAATCGGCAGACCCATGGGATGGCGGAAGAGCGCGACGACCGCAAACCAGTCGGCGAGCCCGCCGACCAGCGCAGCCTCCGCAAAGGCCTCCAGATAGCCGACCCAGGTCAGGCCATGGTCCAGCCGCTGCGTCACGATGAACAGGACCATCATCGCGATCAGCAACCCGGTCGCGACGATGCGCATCCGTCTGGCGGGATGCGGCTCGAACAGCGCGAGCGGCAACGGGCGGCGGGTCACGCGGGCGGCGTCACTCGGCAGGTTGCGTAGTCCCGTCCGTGGCGGCCGGACGATCGTCGATCAGCGAACGTTCGTGCGGATCGTTGACGATGCGGCCGAAGAACTTGCCGAGCCATTTTTCGAAATCGTCCGCCAGGCTGAACCCGGCCGGGACGATCAGAAGGGTCAGCAGGGTCGACAGCAGAAGCCCGCCGATCACCACGATGCCCATGGGCGCGCGCCAGGCCCCGTCGCCGGAAAGCGCCAGCGCGGTCGGTAGCATGCCGGCCGCCATGGCGACCGTCGTCATCACGATGGGCTGCGCACGCTTCCGGCCCGCTTCCATGATCGCCGTCAGACGCGGCACGCCCTTGTCCATCTCCTCCAGTGCGAAATCGATGAGGAGGATGGAGTTCTTCGCGACGATACCGAGCAGCATGAGAAGGCCGATCAGAACCGGCATGGACGTCACATTGCCCGTCAGATGCAAGGCGATACCACCGCCGAGCGGCGCCAGCAGCAGGGAACCCATATTCACGAACGGCGGCATCAGCCGCTTGTAGAGCAGCACGAGGACGGCAAGGACGAGAAGGATACCGGCGATGACGGCGACCTGGAACTGGGCAAACAGTTCCTGCTCCATCTTCGACGAGCCGAATACCGGCGTCGTAACGCCCATCGGCAGCTCCATATTGTCGACGATCTCGTTCGCGATACGCTGACCTCCACCCGGCACCACGCCGTCGATCAGGTCCGCGCCGATGATGATGCGGTCCTGCTGATTGAACCGCTGCAGCTGCTCCGGACCGCTGCCGAGAGACACCTCTGCAACGACGCGCAGGGGTACCGCACCGCCATCTGCCGTCGGGACAGGCAGGTTTTCCAGCGTCGCGAGCGAACGGCGCGATTCCGGCGGCAGCACGACGCGGATCGGGATCTGCCGGTCCGCCAGACTGAACATGGCGACGTTCTGATCGAGATCGCCGATGGTCGCGATCCGGATCGTCTGGCTGAGCGCCGCCGTGGTCACGCCAAGTTCCGCCGCAAGCGCGAAATCGGGCGTGATGATGATTTCAGGACGGTTGAGATCACCCGCGACGCGCGGCGCGACGAAGCGGTCGTCCTTGCGCATTTCCGTAACGATCTGATCCGCGGTCTCTTTCAGAACGACGGAATCGCTGCCGGCGATCATGACGCTGACATCCCGCGCGCCGCCGCCGAAATTCTGCTGCGCCTGGAAGCCGACGCGCGCATCGGCGAATTTCGCAAGCTCGGGACCGAGTTGCCTGGTGAACTCGATGCTGGACCGTTCGCGATCGTCCTTCAGGTTGAGGTAGAGTGTCGAACCGCCGACGAAAATCGCCTCGAACACGTCCTCGCTTTCCGGCTGTTCGAGCAGAAACCGCGTCACATCGCCAGACACGCGCTTGGTCGTTTCGAACGTCGCGCCGGGTGGCAGGTCGACGTTGATCTGCACGAACTTGTCATCGATTTCCGGCTGGAACGTGAAGGGCAGGGTCGCGAACGCCACGACCGTCAGGATCAGCGCGACGACACCGGCCAGGCATGTGTAGATCCGGTGATCGCGCGCGAAATCGCCGAGGATACGCCGTATTGGTTCGCGTCTGGTTTTTTCCTCGGCCGACATTTTGCGACGCTTCAATGTCCAGGCCAGCACCTTCTCATAGGCGTCCATCAACGGACCTTCGCCATGCTTGGCCTCGCCGTGCGACTTCAGGAAATAGGCCGCCATGAGCGGGGTCACCATGCGCGCGACCGCCAGACTGAAAAGAACGGCGGCGACGACCGTCAGGCCGAACTGCTTGAAGAACTGACCCGGAATGCCCGACATCAGGCCGACGGGCAGGAACACCGCGACGATCGAGAACGTCGTGGCGACGACGGCAAGGCCGATCTCGTCCGCCGCTTCCATCGCCGCGCGATAGGGCGATTTGCCCATGCGCATGTGCCGGACGATATTCTCGATCTCCACGATGGCATCGTCGACGAGAACGCCGGCCACGAGCGCCAGCGCCAGCAGCGATAGCGAATTCAGCGTGAAGCCGAGCAGGTCCATGACATAGAAGGTCGGAATGGCCGATAGCGGGATCGCCGTCGCCGCGATCAGCATCGCCCGCCAGTCGCGCAGGAACAGGAAGACGACGATGACGGCCAGGATCGCGCCCTCGATCAGCGACATCATCGAGGCGTTGTACTGCTCGATCGTGTAATCATAGGGCGTGAAGAGGATTTCGAAGTCGATATTGGGGAAATCCGCCCGCATCGACACCAGCTCGTCCTCGACCGCTTCATAAACGGTAACGTCCGACGCGCCGCGCGCCTTTTCGAGCCGGACGCCGACGACCTCGCGACCGTTCTGCCGCGCGATATTGCGCTGCTCGCCAAAGCCGTCGGTAACGTTCGCGACATCCTCAAGCCGGATGCTGCGCCCCCCGCCCAGGCTGATCTGCGTCTCGGCAAGATCGCGGGAGCTTTCGGCATTGCCGAGCACGCGAACGGACTGTTCAGCGCCGGCGATCTCCGCCCTGCCGCCGCCGACGTTCATGTTCATCTGGCGCAGCTGCGCGTTCACCTGCGCCGCCGTAATGCCGAAGGAGCGCATGCGCTCGGGATCGAGCTCGACACGAATTTCGCGCTCGACGCCGCCGGACCGCCCGACCGACGACATGCCGGAAATGCTGAGGAGGCGCTTGGCGACGACGTCATCGACGAACCAGCTCAGCTGCTGCGGCGTCATATCGACCGCCGACACGGACATATAGGCGAGAATGCCGCCGAAATCCTGGCGCTGCACCTGCGGCTCCAATATGCCTTCGGGCAGGTCGGAGCGGATATTGGCGACGGCATCGCGCACGTCGTTGACGGCCCGGTCGATGGGGACGCCGATATCGAACTGGATCGCGGTCGACGACGACCCCTCACGGATCGTCGAGCGGATCTCGTCGACGCCGTTGACGCCGCGCACCGCGGCTTCGACCCGCTGCGTGATCTGCGTCTTCATCTCTTCCGCCGCCGCACCCGGCTGCGACACGGTAACGGTCGCGGCCGGGAAGGTGACATCGGGGTCGTTGTTGATGTCGAGCCCCATGAAGCTGAGGATGCCGGCGAACGTCAGCGCCACGAACAGCACGATCGGCACGACCGGATGCTGGATCGACCAGGATGAAATATTGCGCATGGCTAGCCCCGCTCCTCGCCCTCGACCAGCCGCGGCTGCACGGTCTCGCCGTCGTTCAGGAAGGCACCGGCGGATATGACGACGCGCTCGGTCCCTTCAAGGCCATCATCGATCACCACTCCTTCGGCCGTGACCAAACCGACGATAACCTTTTGCCGGCGCGCGACATTATCGTCACCGACGACGTAGACATAGGAATCGTCGCCACCGCCCAGAACCGCGGATTCCGGCAGTAGCGGGCGTTCGACGGTGGCGGTCTCTATGGTGCCGGTGGCGAACGCACCGGGACGCACGTCACGATCGCCGGCGATGCGGACGCGCGCGGTGCCCTGACGCGATACCGGGTCGATCAACGGCTCCACCATCGAGACTTCGCCGCGATAGCCGGCAGGCTTGCCGGCCAGCTCGATCGTGGCCGCCTGTCCGGGCTTCAACCCGACCAGATCGCGTTCGGCGACCTCGGCCCGCAATTCCATGTCGCCGTCCTGGGCAATGCGAAAGAGCGCGCCCGACTGCGGCCCGACGACCTGACCGGGTTCGACGGTCCGCCTCAGGATCAGGCCGGCTTCGGGCGCCCGCACGTCAAGCTGCGCCATCTGCTCTTCGGCGGCGCGGAGCTGTGCCTTCGCCACATCGACCTGCGCCAGTGCGCCGTCGCGCGTCGCCGTACGGCGATCGACGTCGGCACCGGAAATGAATCTCCGTTCGATAAGCGCCGCAGCGCGGTCCAGTTCGGCCTGCGCGAGGGCGGCATCAGCCTCCCGCTGCGCCACGGCCGCCCGCAACTGCGCCAGCTGCTGCGCCTGCAGCGCCTTGTCGATGCGCGCCAGTATCTGGCCTTTCCGGACGTAATCGCCTTCGTCGACCAGAACGGCGGTCACCATGCCGCCCTGCCCCTGAACGCCGACCGGCAGATCGCGCCGCGCCGCGACGCTGCCGGCGACGCGCACGCGCGCCGTCACCGGCTGGGCGCCCGGTACGAATACCGACACGACCGGTCCTGCGGCGGCCGCCTCCTGATCGGCCGGCGCCGCGGCACCCGCATCACGCATGAAGTACCAGGCGGCAAGCCCGATCAATATGATCGCGACGATCGCCAGCGCCACCTTGGCGCGCGCGCCAAGGCCTCCGGCAGACCGTGTTTCCATGACGGACGCAGAGGGGCGGACCTTCAGCCCTACGGGTTCGTGCATATTCATCTCGCCTCGGGAACTCCGCCGCTCATAAGGGCCGAAGACCGGCCGCAATCACATGTGTATTACTTCAATAAGTCACCTGCCGCAAGCGCGACACGGCCGAACCGCTCCCAGCCATCGCTCCGGACCATGGCGCTTGCCTATGCCGAGCGCTATGTGAAGTACAGACTTACGAGGAGGGAATGGTCCGACTACGTAACCGGGTGGCATTGCCCCCTTATGCGAAACAAAATGCCATCCGCCACGTTAAGGGCGCGTGAAGAGAAAATGGGAAGGCCTTCAAAATGGGAAGCATTATCTACTGGATCGCGATCGGTCTCGTTGCCGGTATTCTGGGTAAGATGATCATGCCGGGACGCGATCCCGGCGGCATCATTGTCACCATCCTGCTCGGCATCGCCGGCGCCGTCGTCGGCGGGTTCCTGTCCAGCACCTTTCTCGGCATCGCGACCGGCGGCTTCAATCTGACGACCATCATCGTGGCGACGCTCGGCGCCGTCCTGCTGCTATGGCTGTATAGAATGTTCCGCGCCCGCCGCGCATAGCATGTTCGAACGACGAAACGGGGCCGCGTCGGCGTTTATGGCCGGCGTGGCCCCGTTCAGTTTTCAATGACGCGAAACCGCGCCAGTTCCTCCGCCGGTTTCGGTCATTCCGGCGCGAGTGCGGCAGCACGGCGATAATCGGCATAGGCGGCGCGTACGTTTCCGAGCCGTTCATTGACGAGACCACGGATCAGATAGGCGACTTCGGCCCTGTTCGTGTCGAGCTCGATCCCGCGGGTCAGGCTCGCAAGCGCGGCCCGGTCGTCCATTTCGCTACGGTAGAGCGCGATACCGCGATTGGTATGCGCATCGCCGATGTCGGGGTCGAGCGAGATCGCTGCATCATAGTCCGCCAGCGCCGCCGCAACGTCCTGTCGGTGCATGTGAACGATACCGCGATTGACGAACGACGCCACCCGGTCGCGGCGCGGCAGCCCGGTGTTCGCGAGCGCCTGCGCACAGACGCTGACGGCCGCTTCGGTCGCATTCTGGGCATCGGCCGCCAGATAGCATTGACGCGCGGCCGTATCGCCGATCACGCTCACGGCCGCCCGCGCCGTTCCCGCCGCGCCGAGAAACGTACCTGCAAACACGGCAGCAGCAGCGAAACCGCGCACCATGATCGTCCTGCGTCCTCGGTACATAGGAAAGCCTAGCTCGCCTTGCGGAACTTCAGCGTCATGCGATCGGATTCGCCGATCTCCGCATATTTCGCGCGATCGACATCGCCCTCGGCAAAGCGCGGCGGCAACGTCCAAACGCCCTTCGGATGGTCGGCCGTGTCGGCGGGATTGGCGTTGATCTCGCTCGCCTCTACCAAGGTGAACCCGGCCGCCTCGGCCATTTCGACGACGGTCGATTGCTTCATGTAGCCGGACGATTGCATCAGCTCATCATCGGCCGTTTCCGGCAGCCGGTGCTCGACGACGCCCAGGATACCGCCGGGCTTGAGGGCCGCATGGAATTCCGCGAACGCCGCCTCGGCTTCGTCGCGCATGTGCCAGTTGTGGACGTTCCGGAACGTCACGACCATGTCGGCAACGCCATCCGGCATATCGAGCGACTTGTTCCAGAATACGACCCGTTCGGTGTTCGCATAGGCGGGATTGCTCGCCAGCTTGGCATCATAATCGGCAATACGTTTTGCGGCCCGTTCGCTCGCGGCCGGATCGACCTGCGCGGCATAGAGCTTTCCTTCGGGGCCGACGGCCGGCGCCAGCACCTCGGTGTACCAGCCGCCGCCCGGATTGATTTCGACCACCGTCATGCCCGGCTCCAGGCCGAAGAACGCGAGCGTTTCGGCCGGGCGGCGATATGGGTCGCGCGCGCGGTTTTCGTCGCTGCGATGATCGCCGGCCAGCACCGCGTCATAATCGATGCGGGTAAGAACGGGTTCGGCGGCGGCAGGCGCAGGCGCCATCTCGGCAGCGGCCTGCGCCGTCGCGCCGCTATCCTCGGCGGCACAGGCGGTGGCGAGCAGAGGAAGGGCGGCAAAAAGGGCAAGACGGGTCATCGGCAAGGCATCCTTGAAAGCAGGTGGCACGGAATCTTTCCCTGCATGATAACGCGCGAGCGGCTATGTGGCGACCCCGATGGGGTTCCACGCGACTCTCGCTGTTCTCGTTACCGCGCTCGCGCTTCTGGCCGTCAGCCTGATCGCGGTCCGGCGGCGGGTGACGGGCTTTCGCGTCTCCTTCGTCCCGTGGCACGCGATCATGCTCGTCGCCATCATCCTCGCTGTATTGATGGCGGCACATCTGCCATCAGTCTGGCCTAAATAGGGGTCGTCCCTACGAACAGGAGCCCATACATGAAGTGTATCGCCCTCGCGCAGCCGGCCGGGCTCGGCAATCTGAAGCTCGTCGAGCGCGACGATCCCAAACCGCGTGCGGGCGAGATTCTGGTGCGCGTACGCGCCAGCAGTCTCAATTATCACGATTATGTCGTCGTCATCGGCGGCATCCCAACCAGTGACGGCCGCATTCCGATGTCGGACGGCGCCGGCGATGTCGTGGCCGTCGGCGAAGGTGTTTCGGAATTCGCGGTCGGCGACCGCGTCCTCTCGACCTTCTTTCCGAACTGGAGCCACGGCCACGCCGCGCTCGAACATATGATGGGGGTTCCGGGCGACCATCGCGACGGTTTTGCCGCAGAGCTCGTCGCCATGCCGGCCGACGCCTTCACGCGGTTGCCGGCGGACTATTCCTATGCGGAGGCGGCCACCCTGCCCTGCGCCGCGCTGACCGCATGGCGCGGCATGTTCGTCGAAGGAAACGTCCGCCCCGGCGACTTGGTCCTCGTACAGGGCACGGGCGGCGTTTCCATCTTCGCGCTGCAGTTCGCCAAGGCGGCCGGCGCGCGTGTCATCGCAACGTCGTCATCCGATGAAAAGCTTGCCCGCGTCCGTGCGCTCGGCGCCGATCATGTCATCAATTACAGGACGACGCCGAAATGGGGCAAGGCCGCCATGGAGCTGACCGGCGGGCGCGGCGTCGACGAAATCGTCGAGATCGGCGGTCCGGGCACCATCGCACAGTCGATCGCGGCCGCGCGCGTCGGTGGCCATATCTCGCTGATCGGTGTTCTGACCGGCGTATCGGGCGAAGTCCCGACCGCCGCCTTCTTTTCTAAGAACCTTACCATGAGCGGCATCACCGTCGGCAGCCGCGCCGATCAGATGGACATGATCCGCGCCATCGAAGCCTCGGACATCAAGCCGGTCATCGACCGCGAATTCCCGCTCGCCGGGATCGCCGACGCCTTCGCCCATCAGGCGGCGCAGAAACATTTCGGCAAGGTCGTCCTGACGATCTAGCGCGCGAGCGCTTGCTACCGGATCAACAGGAGAGGATAAACCCCCCATGTCCACCTATGAAGATCGCCTCGCCGCGCTCCGCGACCAGCTGAAGCGCCAGTCCCTCGACGGGTTCGTCATTCCGCTGACCGACGAACATATGTCGGAATATGTCGGCGAATATGCCCAGCGACTGGCCTGGCTGACGGGCTTTCAGGGTTCGGCGGGTACGGCGGCGGTTCTGATGGACGATGCCGCGATGTTCACCGACGGCCGTTACAAGGTGCAGGTGCGCGATCAGGTCGACGGCGCGCTGTTCTCGTATCAGGACGTGCCAAAGGTGCAGGTCGCCGACTGGCTGGACGATCACGCCAAGGGCGGCGCACGAATCGGCTACGATGCCTGGCTGCACACGAAAAAATGGGTCGACGCCGCCACCACGAAACTGTCGCCGAAGGGCATCGAGCTCGTCGCCGTCGACAGCAATCCGGTCGATGCCATCTGGGCCGACCGTCCGGCGGCGTCCGACGCGCCGCTCAGCGTGCACGAGGACACGTTCGCCGGCCGCTCTTCGACGGACAAGCGCACCGACGTCGCCGCCTGGCTGAAAGAGAAGAACGCCGACACGGCGGTTCTCGCAGCGCTCGATTCGATTGCCTGGCTGTTCAATATTCGCGGCGCCGATGTATCGCGTACGCCGGTCGCCCTCGCCTTCGCCACCGTCGATGCCGACGGCACGGCCACGCTGTTCGTCGAGAAGGACAAGCTTACGCCGGATGTGGAGGCGCATCTCGGCGATGATGTCGCGATCCGCCCGCTGGCCGACTTTTCGGACGCGCTTGGCGCGCTCGGCCGCGCGGGCAGCACCGTTACCGTCGATCCGGACAGCTGCGTTGCCGCCATTTTCGACGCGCTCGCGGGTGCCAATGTCATCGAGGCGGCGGATCCGGCGCTGCTTGCGAAAGCCGTCAAGAACGAGATCGAACTGGATGGCACCCGCGCGGCGCACGTCCGCGACGGCGGCGCGCTGACACGCTTCCTGAAATGGCTGGAGGAAACGGCGCCGTCGGGCGATCTCGACGAGCTCGGCGCGGCGGCGAAACTGGAATCCCTGCGCGCGGAATCCAATCTCCTGCGCGACCTCAGCTTTGATACGATCAGCGCCGCCGGGCCGAATGCCGCCCACTTTCTACCACTGATATTTTTTATTCAATGGAGGCAAGGAGTAGGCTGGGCATGCTATTGGTTAGTTTTGGGAGTGTGATTTCGATAAAGAAGAAGAGACCGACCTTTTGGCAACGATGATTTCTCCAGCTGTGGCAAGAACATGGCTGTAATGCCTGGTGAAAAGTCCTGAGTCGCAATATAGTCATCGCTGCATTGGACGATTTCGCCCCAAAGAGGAAGGACGCCCTCGACGGCTGAAGAGACAGACAAAACAACAACCGCAATGGTATTGAAAAGAGGCGAAGAGAATCAACTAGACGAATAAAATGGAGCACAATCAAATCACTGCTGCATTGATGAATAGTATCACGTGAAAACCTCAGAAGTGAGTCAGCGTACATCTCTCATATCATGTATTTAAAAGTTTCGAGGCGTTCAAGAATACAGGTACAGTCTCCGTTAGTAAATTTTCATTCTACTGATTTTGTTTTTCCACTCCAGTCCCTTACCTCCAGAGTCAAGCAGTAAGAATTTCGCTGTAATCCACTCGCACATTATTGTGGTCGCTTTCAAATCCACTAGAGCCGCCGGAGGAGTGGCAACGGGGAAGGCCAGCCCATCTATGCACTGAGAATGCAAAATACATTCGCCCGAAGAAGAAGAAGAAGAAAAAAGGCACAGTCAGTATTATCACTAAACACGGTCGCCCTGTTATTGCTCTTGACCGCCTCAGAATGAATACACTTTTATTTGCTCGCTCGTCTTTCAAGTTGACTGACCTGGGTGCTGCTCTTCACAAATTGAATTATAGACTCGCTCATGTCAATAGGTAATGCTGCTGTACCGAGATCAGTAAGGTAAGCTCGGCCGTCATCAACTGCTGTGAGCCTGGAAACGTTAGAAGGATGGCAACAGAAACGAGAATGACGCCAACCAC
>JBCCAC010000137.1:0-6695 GCA_039815015.1 Pseudomonadota bacterium
ACCCCGCTCGCGGTCTGGATCGGCGGCAGAATATGCGAATATTTCGAGGCTGAAGAAACCATGGAAGAAGATTTTGAGGGTGCTGGATCACCAGTTCTCATGATCGGGTTTTCGCGCATGGGGCAAGTGGTTTCACAAACGCTTTTGGCGTCAGGTACAGATGTCACGGTTATTGATAATAATCCGAATATTATCCGGCAGGCGGCGAAGTTCGGGCGATAGGCGCCGGACGGAAGACGGCCGGACAGGCCGGCCAGACGCCAGACGTCCGCACCAGCGTCTTTGTCTTTCGCCGCTGGAACGCCGACGACGACGCGCCAGTCCCCGGCGTCCTGTCCCGGCAGGATCGCATGACTGCCCGCCTTCCCGGTAAACTGAACGGCCTCGACGGTGCTGCGGGCGCGGGGCGATAATTCAGCCGCCCAATCCTCGAATGCGTCCGAGGTGATGAGATGAATGGTCCGGTGAGGGCGGCCATCGTCGACCGCAAGTGTATCGTCAGGTATCGGCATGGCGCCTAAAGCTATGGGCCCGTCGCCGCAAAGGCAATCGTTCCGCGTGACGCAGACCGCGCCCGCCAGCGTCTTCGCCTTGCGAGCCCATCGCCGACCGCGTATGGCCGCACACAGATGCGGTACGAGCCGACAGGACTATCGCAGCCCCAATTCACTTCCGATTTCAAAAGACAGGATCGTTCATGGCTTCCACCCCCGAAAATGGCGCCGCCGCCCCTGAACAGCAGGCCGCGCAACTGCCGCTATTCTACAAGAGTCTCGTACCGCTATCTTCGCAGCAGCATGCCAAGTTCGGCGTCGACGTGCGGAAGACGCTGGAATTTACACGCGGCATGCACGCGATTCCGCTGACCGTCGATGAATTCGCTTCGGCGCAGCGTCACTACCCGATCATTTTTTCCGGTGGCGAGACGCCGGCGCCGTTGGCGCTGCTCGGCTTGCAGGAGGGTCAGAACTTCTTCCTGAACGAAGACGGCACCTGGCGCGAGGAAACCTATGTTCCCGCCTATATTCGCCGCTATCCATTCATGCTGGCGCGGTTGCGGCCCGATTCCGACGATCTGTCGCTCTGTTTCGACAATAGCTACGACGAAGTGCATGAAGATGCCGAGCAGCCTTTCTTCGACGGCACCGAAACCACGGACGTTACGAAGAACGTTCTGAAATTCTGTGAGGAATATGAGCGCTCCATCCAGAAGACGCGCGCCTTTTCCGATGAGCTGAAAAAGCATGAGCTGCTGATGGACGGCGAAGTCTCGATCCAGCCGGCCGGTGCGGAGAACCCCTTCGTCTATCGTGGGTTCCAGATGGTGAACGAGGAGAAGGTGAAGGAGCTGCGCGGCGATCAGGCGCGCAAGCTGGTGCAGAACGGCGCGCTGCCGCTCGTCTATGCGCACCTCCTCAGCATACCGCTCATCCGCAATCTCTTCGCGAAGGCCAATCCGGACGCGATGCAGCCACCCGCGACCGCAGTCGGCGCGGAGGCCAACGACACGGCCAACTGACTTTTAGGGAGAGCATTCATGGCAGGAACGGCGAGGGCACTCGGCAGCTATTCGGGCGCGGCGATCGCGTTGCACTGGGTCATCGCGCTCGCCATCTTCGGCCAGCTGATCGGCATAGAATATGCGGAAAGTCTGCCCAAAGGCGATCCGGCGCTGCCGTTCCTGTTCATGATGCACAAATCCACAGGGCTCACCATTCTCGGCCTGACGCTCGTCCGCGTCATCATGCGGCTTCAGCGCGGCTTTCTGCCATTGCCCGTCCATATGAGCGGCTGGGAGGTCGCACTGGCGCGTGCCAGCCATGTCGGTTTCTATGCCCTGCTTTTGCTTATGCCGCTAACCGGTTGGATTTTCTCCGTTTCGGCCGAGCGGACGTTCGACTGGTACGGGTTGTTTGCCGTGCCGCCATTGCCGCTGCGTGCCTTTGCGGAAACGGCGCATGAACTTCATGAATGGGGGGCGACGGCATTTCTGGTGCTGATCGGTCTGCACATCGCCGGCGCGCTGAAGCATCAGTTCCTGGATCGCGACGGTCTGATGCGGCGCATGCTGCCGGGCGATGGTGCGACCAAATGACCGGCTTGCGACGATTACAAGCTGCATCATCTCGAAAGCGATCCCGGTAGTAACCTCCGAGCCCGGTTTTTCCCTTTTTACGGGCTGCGGATAACCGGATAGATCAAACTCGCCGTTCCTTGCCTTCGGGCATCGGACGGCTTCTTTTTTGCTATTCGGCTGCGATCGCCATCGGTGCCGCGCTTTCGTCAAGATAACGTTTGAAGGCCTCGAACGCCTGCGACAGGCCCGAGATCATATGTTCGGCGCGGTCGCTGAAGTTCATCGTTTTTCGATCGAGGTAGAGCGCGCGATCGATTTCCAGCTGGACGGCGTGGACGCCGGTCTGGCGGGTTCCATGATGCCGTGTCGTGAAGCCGCCGGCATAGGGTTTATTGCGCACCGTGCGGAAACGGGGTGCCAATGCGGTTTCCAGCGCGCCCACCAGATCGCCGTCCGCGCTGTCGCCGTTCAGATCGCCGAGCACGATATCGACGGGCCGTCCGCCATTGCGTGGCAGTGACGGCATGGAATGGCAGTCGATCAGTATCGCATAGCCATTCGCATCGCGTGCGCGGGTCAGGAGCGCGCCAAGCGCCGCGTGATAGGGTCCGTGTACGTGACGGAGCCTGGCTTTCGCCTCGGCCAGGCCGATACGGTCGCTATAGATGGGAACGCCCGGTACGGCGATGCGGGGCAGGACGCCCAGACCGGCGCGAATACGCGCGTTCGAGGGGCGGGGCGGTACGCCCGAAATGATGGCAGGATCGAGATCGGCCGGATCGCGGTTGAGATCGACGTAGGTCCGGCCCCATTTTGCGGCAATCATGGGCCAGTCGAACCGGCGTGCGATCGGTGTGACGATATGATCGACCATCCGGTCTTCGGCACGCCGCAACACATCCACCCCCACCGTAAGCGCGGCGAGAAACCCCGGCGGATAATCGCGGCCGCTGTGCGGGGAGGCGAGGACGACGGGCGGGACATGAGGGCCCCTGACGTCCCGAACGAAAAACGGCTTCATATTCTCGTCCTAGCGCAGCATACCCTCACCGCAAGCCGGGCGCGGAAATGCGGGTTTGATCGGCCCGTCTGTCGCTAAATCTTGACAGAGTTTTAACTGAAGCCTTCTATGGACAGGGATCAAGGCGCTTGGGCAGGTGAACGAATGACGGCAGAACCGGAAAGCGGAACCGGCCGCGGGCGCATCCTGCTCGCGGAAGATGATGATTCCATGCGTGCTTTTCTGGAGCGCGCCATTCAGCGTGCCGGTTATCAGGTGGTTGCCGTCGACCGTGGCACGGCGGCACTGCCGCATATCGCCGAGGGCGGTTTCGACCTTCTTCTCACCGATATCGTCATGCCGGAAATGGACGGCATCGAGCTCGCGCAGCGCGCGGCGGCTCTGGCACCCGCCATGCGGGTCATGTTCATCACCGGTTTCGCCGCCGTGGCGCTTGCCCGCGACTCCGGCGCCCCCGAAGGTGCGCGCGTGCTGTCAAAGCCGTTTCACCTGCGTGAACTGACCGGCGAAATCGAACGGATGCTGGCGGCCTGAAATCCGGTCTTGCCGGATCGGGATATGACCGTTACACGCCGCGTTTCCTCGTGTGGGCGCATAGCTCAGTGGTAGAGCACTGTGTTGACATCGCAGGGGTCGGAAGTTCGAACCTTCCTGCGCCCACCATTTCTTCACACGGGGGATTTCGACAAGCGGATCGGAGGCCGATTTCCCGTGGACAGCGAAGAACTGGAACTGTGGGAAGCGGGCGATGCGGATGAATTCGCCGCCAGCGTCGCGGGCGACATCGGTTTCATCGTCGATCAGGCGCTCGATGCGCGCCGCGAAGCCCTGGTCGCGCTACCGGTCGAGGACTATCTGCTCCCGGCCTATCAGAAACTGGCCGAAGGCAAGCGTGACTGGCGTCATGTGACCTTCGTCCCGACCCACGATGCGCTCGTCGCGGTCGATGATCCCGCCTCGCGCGTTGCGACGCTGGCACGGATCTTTCTGCCGAAGGGCGCGCGCGTCCTGCCGCTATCGAGCGAAAATCCGGATTATCATCTGGCGGGAACGGCTGCCGATGCCCGGCTGCAGGATCTCGGCTGGCCGCTCGACCTCGTGGTGCTGTCGATGGACCTTGGCGGCGGCGTCGCGGGACTGGTCGACGGTCCCGATCTGGAGCAGGCGCTGACGGACGATACGGTACGCGCACTCGGCCTGATGTCGGACGATGGCGATGAAGTCGTCAGCATTTCCAAGACGACCATCGTCAAATCGCGAACGCTGATGTTCGCGCTCGACAGCGAGATGCATCGTGAAGCACTGGAAAGCGGTGCCGAGAAGGGTGCCGGTGCCGAAACGATCGTGGGCAAGATCCTGGCGGACGTGACCGTCCCCGTCGATGTCCATATGCACGACCACTAGCGGTTTCGTCACTGATCGGTCGTGAGAGGCCCATGCTCGATGCGGGGCAGGACGTGACGCGCGAACAGGTCGGCCTCGGCCTGGTGCGGGTACCCTGACAGGATGAACGCGTCGATGCCGAGCGCGCGATAGGCGTTCAGTTTTGCGAGCACCTGATCCGGATCGCCGACGATCGCTGCGCCGCACCCTGATCTCGCCCGGCCGATGCCGGTCCAGAGATTGTCCTCGACATAGCCTTCATCCCCTGCGGCCGCGCGCAGTTCCGCCTGTCGTGCCACGCCTGCGGAGGCGGCATCCAGCGATTTGTTGCGGATGGCGGTGCCGGTATCGGCGTCGAGCTTCGACAGCAGGCGCGTCGCCGCCGCGCGCGCCTCCGCCTCGGTTTCGCGCACGACGACGTGAACGCGGAAGCCGTATTTCAGTGCGCGTCCCTTCGCCGCCGCGCGGCTGCGCATGTCGGCAATCAGTTCGCGGGTGGCCTCCAGCGTGTCGGGCCACATCAGATAGACATCGCAGCCTTCGGCCGCAGCTTCCTTCGCGGCCGGGCTGAGGCCGCCGAAATAGAGCGGCGGACATTTGCCGGAGACGGTCGTGATGCGCGGCGGCGCGAGGTCCAGCTGCCAGAACTCACCATCGTGCTGAAGG
The DNA here is from genome assembly GCA_039815015.1 of Pseudomonadota bacterium. GTDB lineage: Bacteria > Pseudomonadota > Alphaproteobacteria > Sphingomonadales > Sphingomonadaceae > Pacificimonas. The sequence goes on from JBCCAC010000137.1 coordinate 5,148, forward strand.
TGCTGACCGTTAAGAAGCGTTTTCAGGATGTGCATCGCCTCGATCGTGCGGCGATAGCGGGGTTCGGATTCGAGCATCTCTCCGGGCATGTTGGAGGAGATGATGTTGACGGTCATGCGGCCGCCCAGGATGCGATCCAGCGTCGCGATGCGCCGGGCCAGTTGCGGCGGCCAGTCCTCCCCGATCCGCACCGCCATCAGCAGACGAATGTCACGGATCATCGGCGCGATGGCACTCGCAAAGACCGTGGTATCCACGCCCAGCTGATAGCCGGACGGCAGAAGGACATTGTCATAGCCGAGCGTGTCCGCGCCCAGAACGATGTCACGGCAGTGTTCCCAGCTTGACGCCAGCTTCGGATCGGGCACGCCGAGAAATTCATAATCATCGTCGCACAGTGCAGAAAACCAGCTGATCTCACACGGCGGCAGTTCGGCTTCGTTTGGTGTGGTCATGGCAGCGGTACGCCGCGCGCGGCTGTCAGGACGGCATACCATTCCGCCCGCGTCCATTCGACGTCGAGCGCGCCGACGGCCTCGGCGATGCGCTCCGCCTTCTGGCTGCCGATGATCGGGATCGGCCGTGCCGGATGCGCCATGATCCAGGAATAGGCGGCGACGGCCGGCGTGATTTCTTTCGCATTGGCTATGTCGGTCAGCGCCGTCAGGATCGCGCAGTCGCGCTCCCCGCTCGCATGTGCGATCCGGCCGCCACCGAGCGGCGACCAGGCCATGACGAGCGCGCCCATGCGCATGGCCTGATCGAGTAGGCCGTTCTCGACGGCGCCGATGGCGAAGGGCGACAGTTCCGGCTGCGTCGAGATAAGCGGGATGGTCAGGAACCGCTTCAGCGCCGTGATCTGATCTTTCGTAAAATTGGAAACACCGATCGCGCCGACCTTGCCGCTGCCGACCAGCCCGGTGAGGGTTTCCGCGAGAGCTTCGGGATGAACGAGAACGTCCGGGCGATGCACCTGCCAGAGATCGAGCCGCTCGACACCGAGGCGCCGCAAGGACGCATCGACCGCCGCCTTCAGGTAAGACGCGCTGGAATCATAGGGAATTCCAGGGTCGATACCGCCCTTCGACGCGAGCACCATGCGATTTCGAAGTTCCGGCGCGTCGGCCAGAACGCGGCCGAGCAAGGCCTCGGACGATCCGAAGCCTGCCGGCGTGTCGACGCCATAGATGTCGGCCGTGTCGAGGAAATTGATGCCCGCGTCGAGTGCTGCCTCCACGAGCGCGCGGGCGGCGCGGAGATCCTCGCCCTTGTAGCGCCACATGCCCCATGCGAGCGCGGAAACCTCCGGGCCGTTCTCGCCAAGGCGTTGCGTGCGGGGCGGCGGGGGCAGGGCGACGGTCATGGCTCCGCCCTATCGCCCGACCAAGGAGGCGGCAAGATGCTGGTAAAACACGCCTAAAGCCTGCCGATTTCGCGGAACAGCGCCGCGTACGGACCGTCTTCGATGAAGAAAACCGGCGGCTGGCCGATTGGTGCGGATATGGTTCGCCACTGGCCGCCATCGAACGCCTCGCCGGACCAGAGGCC
>JBCCAC010000390.1:0-2389 GCA_039815015.1 Pseudomonadota bacterium
CCCAAACGCCTGACGAAGCTGATGGACGCCGCGGACGAATTCTAGCCGATCGCGCCGAAATGGTGCGCGATGGCGGTGGAAATGGTCAGGGTGATGCGGTGCGCCGATGCGATGGGTTCGATATAGTCGGAACGGATGCGGGTATATTCGGGCGTCACGCCGCGTGGATAATCCGTGGTCTCGTCAAGCGTGAAGCCGTCTAGGCCGGGCGTTTCCACCGGATAGGCGGCGTTCAAAAGCTCGACCGCTTCCTCGATCCGGAGCGACAGGACCATCTCCATCAGATCGTCGCGCGATATGTCGTTGCGGCGCGAAAAGGGCGGAATCGCGGCTGCGGACAGGAACATGTGCTGCACCAATGCCAGCCGGACCGCGTGCAGCACGCCCAGCGTCCGCCGCACCCGCTCGTCGCGTGGTGGCAGCGTGTCGGCAGGCAGGCGGTCGATCAGCCGCCGCAGTTTCAGCCCGTCGACGCGCAGCCGTGTCGCCAGTTCGCGAAACGCGCCCGCGCGATCGTCCTGCGACAGGCGCTCGGCAAGATCGAGGCACGCCGCCTCCCGCTCCGGTTCCGCGCCGCGATAGGGCCGCGTGGCCCAGAACGCGCCATTGTAGAGTTCGCCATAGGCGACCAGCGTCTTCAGGCTCGCCAGCCGGTCGCTCGCCGCCGCCAGCCGGATGAGCCCCTGCGCCCGCGCGCTCTTTTCATATAGCTGCGCGAACCGGTCGAGCTCGCCGCCGACCGCATCGCCGATACCGGCGATCACGTTTACCGGATAGCCGAGCTGCTGCTGGATGGCATTGTGCGGAATGGCACGGATACGCCTCAGGCTCATATCCTTGTCGCCGGCCAGATCGGTCTGCCGCCGCGACCGGCGTGACCCCGTCGGCGGTAACAGGCCGAGGCCGAATGCGGTCAGCGCGCGATTATAGGCCGGATCGCGGAAATAGCGCGCCTGCGTCCGTCTGACATCGCGATAGAAGTCCAGGCTGACGTCGGTCTCCGCATAGAAGGGATCGGTATCGCCGCGCTCCTTCGACAACGCGGCGTCCGCGCCCATCAACCCCGCCAATGTGCGCCGCGCCAGCGCGTCCGTCCCGAAGAATACGTAGCCGTCGCCGCCCTGAAAACTGATCTCCGGCATCAGGGCGATGTTCCGCCGCGCAAACTCACCGCGCGCCCACACGCTCATCGGATGCGCCAGCCGCTCGGTCAGCGACAACGGATGCGCGCCGCGTCCCATGCTCTCGCCATGGGTGTTGAAGATCAGCGCCTCGACACCCGACAGGCCGTGCGCGTCCATCAGCCGGGCCAGCCGGCCCTGCAGTCGTTCGATGGCGAGCGCCGCCGGGATCTGGCCCATGAACCGTCCGGCGTCGGAAAAGCCGGTCTGGATCGCGATCCGCCCGCGGGTCTTCGCATAGGCGCGATAGGCGGGCTCGGCGAGCAACGCATCGAGAAACCGGCCGCCATGCTCCAGCGCCGTCGCGGTCTCGAACAGCGGCGATATGTCGATATTTTCATCGATGCCGAAGGCGCGCGTGAAGTAGAGCGCCGACAATACGGTGGCCGGTTGCTCGCATTCCGCGATCAGGAGGCGGATGGAGCTTTTCGCGTCGATATGTTTCAGGATCTGCGCCATGGCGATGAACTGGCGCACGGCCGTGGTGGTTTCGATGGCGAGCGCGCCGAAATTGACGTCGAGGCTCTCGGCCCCGGCGATCAATTCGCGCAACCTTGCGATCGCACTGCGGCTGCTCATGGCGACCGCACCATCGCCACCCGCCGCGTCCGCGACCATCCGGCGCCGGATCGCATTGTGCAGCTGCGCGGCGTTCAGCCGGAAATGCACCTCGGCCATGCCGAGTCCGTCCGCGCGCATCGCCGCGGCCAGAACGGCCAGATCGTTCGCGGCCTGACCCGTCGCATCTGTACGAATTTCGTCCAGTCGTTGGATGAGCGGCGTTATATCGACGAGGCGGCGCGGATCCGGACGCGTCGCGGCATTCGCCGCCGCACTGATCTCGGCCGGCGTCGACAGCGGCGGCGCGAACGCCGCGACGATGTCTTCATTGTGCGTATGCGCGTCGGTCAGGCGCGTCAGCAGTTCCGCAACACCGCCTGTCTTTATAAGCGGTGTAAGCTTATCGATGTAGCGCTTTAATACTGTTGATTTTTCGGTCAGGCGGAAACGGATCGGTATCGCCCAGTCGATGTCGGTCCGCCCATCCATATCATAGCCGACCCAGGTGCCGAATGCGAAGGGGCGCGGCGGCGTATCGGTCTCTACATCCGTCCGCACCGCCAGCAGATCGCCCACGACCGCATCGCGCGCATCGAGCGCGCGTCCGAGCGTTGCCAGCACCGCTTCATGTTCTTCCTGCAATGTCG
>JBCCAC010000205.1:0-4942 GCA_039815015.1 Pseudomonadota bacterium
CGCGGCAGAGCGAGGAGGGGCGGGTCATCGTGCTGGAAGTCGTCGAACGCCGCACGCTGCGTTATGTCGAGTACCTTGGCAACGAGAAGCTGAAGGAGAAGAAGCTCGCCGAGGCGACCGGCCTCGCCGTCGGTGGGGCGATCGACCCCTACGCCGTCGAAGAGGGACGCAAGAAGATCGAGGCGCTCTACCGCTCCAACGGCTTCCTTTCGGCCATAGCTGCCGTTCGCCTGGACGGCCTTGATGCGTACAAGGCCGCGTGGCGGAAGGCGGTTTCACTGCCCTAGAGGCCGTTGGAGACCGGACGTCCTGACGGCACCGTCGAAAAGGAAACTGGAGCGGGCGAAGAGATTCGAACTCTCGACCCCAACCTTGGCAAGGTTGTGCTCTACCCCTGAGCTACGCCCGCTCGGCGTTCCGCTGGCCGCGCCGGCCGGAAAGGGCGGTCGCGGTGGGAAGCCGGGCTGATAGCGCTGGGTCGCAAACGCCGCAACCCCTTTGCGATTCGCAGGCCCGGCCTCCATATGGCCGACCCAGGAGGCCATGAGGCGCCGCGATCCGACCGGGGCGCGGCCCCGGCGAACCGGCGCAAGGAGATGGACACAAGTGGCGACCCTCAGCACCCCCGATGGCGAACGCGCCTCGATGGAGGCGTTCCAGCGCGACGTTCTCGACGCGTCGATGACGGGCCTCGTCATCCTGGATTTCCACGCCGAATGGTGCGGGCCGTGCAAGCAGGTCGGCCCGGTCCTCGAAAAGGTCGCGGCCGCCTATGCCGACAAGGGCGTGAAGCTCGTCAAGATCGACGTCGACAAGAACCAGGCGGTCGCGGCGCAGTTTCGGGTGCAGTCGGTGCCGACCATCTATGCCATCTATCAGGGTCAGCCGGTCGCCGACCTGACGCAGGCGCGCACGGAGGCGCAGTTCACCGCCTTCCTCGACCAGACCCTGCCGCAACTGCCGCCGCCCGCGGGCGCACCGGACGATGGGGCGAAGGCGCTCGAAGCGGAAAAGGCGAAGGCCGCGAATTTTGCGAAGGCGGGCGAACATCGGAAGGCGCTGGAGATCTTCTCCGCCCTGATCGGTCAGGCGCCCAATGACGAGAATATCCTCGGCGGTGCGGCGGTATCGCTCATCGCGCTCGGCGATGCCGAACAGGCGAAAAGCCTCCTCGCACGCGTGCCGGAGACATCGGAAACGCCCGTCGTCGTTCAGGCGCGCAAGGCGCTCGCCATCGCGGACAATGCGGTGGACGACGGTGAACTCGCCGCACTGGCGCAGACTGTCGCGGACCGACCGGACGATCATGATGCGCGCATGGATTATGCCGAAGCGCTGGCGGCCGCCGGTCAGGGCGAAGCGGCGGCGGACGAATATCTCGAATCCATCCGCCGCGACCCTGAATATGCGGGCGGCGCGGCGCGCACGAAGCTACTGGAGCTGTTCGATGCGGCCGGTGTCGGTACGGCCTGGGTGATGGCGGCGCGGCGGAAGCTCTCGGCGGTGCTGTTCTCATGAACGCGTTCGACATTGACGAGCTGGTGGGCGGCCTGCCGGACAGCATCGCGATCTTCCCGCTCGAAGGCGCGCTGGTGCTGCCGCGCGGCAATCTGCCCCTCAACATTTTCGAACCGCGCTATCTGGAGATGATCCGCGATGCGATGGCCTCGACCCGCATGATCGGCATGATCCAGCCGCGCGAGGATGGTGAGCTTTATGGCATCGGCGGCCTCGGGAAGATCAATCAGTTCACCGAAACCGACGATGGCCGCTTCATGATCGTCCTGTCGGGCATTTCCCGCTTCCGGGTCGTCCGCGAACTCGACGCGACGACGGCGTACCGGCAGGCGGAGATCGATCTCGATCCCTTTCTCGATGATTTTCGTCAGCCGATCCCGCTCGATGCGACGACGCGGGTGAGCCTCGAAGAGGGGCTGAAAGGCTATCTCGACGCGCAGGGGCTGAGCGCCGACTGGGAGTCGGTCAAGCAGGCGGACGATGAATCGCTGGTCAACACGCTTGCGGGCGTCTGCCCCTTCGACCCGGCGGAAAAACAGGCGCTCTTGGAGGCGGCGGATCTGCCGCGCCGCGCCGCGACGCTGGAGGCGCTGATGCGCTTCGCCGGCGATGCGGCGGCGCCCGGCAGCGACCAGGTGCACTGATGGCAGCCGGGCGATGACGACCGTGCCGGAAGTGGACCCGCGCGTCCTCGAAGTTCTCGTATGTCCGGTCACGAAACAGCCGCTGACCTACGATCGCGAGGCGGGCGAGCTGATCAGCACGTCCGCCGGGCTCGCCTATCCGGTGCGCGACGGCATCCCGATCATGCTGATCGACGAGGCGCGCAAACTCGAGGACTGACCGGCTTTCGCTGGTCGCGGCCTCAGCCTAGAGTGGCTGGTACATTGCTCGGCAAGCTTTCGCTTGGGATGACCAATTTTCAGGTTCGGCTGTAGCGGCGGGAGGCTCAGTGACCAATATTCGGGGGCGGCGGGTGCTCGTAACGGGCGCGACTGGGTTCGTCGGCGCCGCTGTTGCACGCGCGCTTCTCGCGCGCGATGTGCGCGTGCGTGCACTCGCGCGCGAAACGAGCGACCGGACGAACCTCGACGGCCTCGATACGGATATCGTCATCGGCGACATGCGTGATGCCGGCGACATGCGCCGGGCGATGGACGGTGTGGATGCGCTGTTCCACGTCGCGGCCGACTACCGCATCTGGGCGCCCCGGCCCGAGGAGATTGTCGAGAACAATCTGCGCGGGACCGAGGCGGTCATGCGCTCCGCGCTTGCCGCGGGTGTCGAGCGCATCGTCTATACCTCCAGCGTCGCGACGCTAAAGCCCGACCCGGCCGGCCCGGCCGATGAGACCCGCGCCGCGACGCCCGATCAGGCCGTCGGGGTCTACAAGCGCAGCAAGGTCGAGGCCGAACGGCTGGTGGAGGCCATGGTGCGCGACGAGGGCCTGCCCGCCATCATCGTCAATCCATCGACGCCGATCGGCCCGCGCGACGTCCGGCCGACGCCGACGGGACGCGTGATCGTCGAGGCGGCGTCGGGCCGCATGCCGGCCTTCGTCGATTCGGGCCTCAACATCGTTCATGTCGACGATGTCGCCGCCGGTCATCTGGCGGCGTTCGACAGGGGTGTGGTGGGCGAGCGCTACATATTGGGCGGCACCGACGTTTCCTTGCGAGATCTTCTGGCCGAGGTCGCGCGGCTGTCCGGTCGCCGTGCGCCCGGTCTGCGTCTGCCGCGCGCGCCGCTCTTTCCGCTTGCCCATATCAATCAGGCGCTGGCGCGCATGACGGGGAAGGAGCCGTTTTTGACCGTCGACGGCCTCAAGATGGCGCGGCACAACATGTTCTTTTCGTCCGCGAAGGCCATGTGCGAACTCGGCCATTCTGCGCGGCCATGGCAGGAGGCGGTGCGCGATGCGTTTATCTGGTTCCGCGCATCGGGACGTCTGGCGGCATGGATATGATCGCGTTCATCGCGACCGCCGCGCTCGCCGTCTGGATCGGCCTCGTCTTCGCGCGGCACGGGTTCTGGCGCGCCGACATGCGCGACGACCGCGAGACCTTTCGCCCGCCGGACATGTGGCCGGCCGTTACCGCCATCGTTCCGGCGCGTGACGAGGCGGATGTCATCGCCCGATCGATCGGCAGCCTTCTGGCGCAGGACTATGCCGGCGATTTCCGTGTCGTTCTGGTCGATGACAATAGCGGCGACGGCACCGCGGACATCGCGTGCGCGCTCCCCGACCCGGCCGGGCGGCTCAGTATCATCGACGGTGCGCCGCTGGCGGACGGCTGGACGGGCAAGCTCTACGCGGTCTCGCAGGGCATCGAAGCCGCCAGCGATACACCGCCCTATCTGTGGCTGACCGATGCCGATATCGAACATGCGCCGGACACGCTCTCCAGTCTCGTTTCGCGGGCCGAGGCACGTCAGCTCGTCCTCGTATCGCTGATGGCGCGGCTCGCCTGCATTACTTTTGCCGAGCGCACGCTCGTGCCCGCCTTCGTGTTCTTCTTCCAGATGCTCTACCCGTTTCGTGCCGTCAGCCGAGCCGAAGGCATGGGTGCGGCGGCCGGCGGTTGCATGCTCGTCCGCCGCCAGGCGCTGGAGCGCGCCGGCGGTATCGCGGCGGTCAGGGATGCGCTGATCGACGATTGTGCGATCGGCGCGCTGATGAAGCGGGAGGGGCGCGTCTGGCTGGGCCTGACGGACCGGTCGCGCAGCGTTCGTCCCTATGTCGGCTGGCGGCCGGTGTTCGATATGATTTCGCGCTCCGCCTACGCACAGCTCGGCTATCGGCCGCTGGCGCTTGCCGGGACCATCGCCGGTCTCGCGCTCGTCTATCTCGCGCCGCCCTTGCTGACCCTCTTCGCGGACGGCTATGCCGCGACTGCCGGACTTATCGCCTGGAGCCTCATGACGCTGTCCTTCCAACCCATGCTCGCCTTTTACGGCCGCTCGCCCTTCTGGGGCATCGCGCTGCCGGCGATTGCGGCGATCTATGCCGGCGCGACGTTGCGATCGGCCTGGGATCATGAGCGCGGGAAGGGCGGCATGTGGAAAGGCCGGGCACAGGCGCTCGGCACGTCATCCGGGACGCCGAAATGATGACGGCGACGGTACAGGCCCAGACTGTAGCCACCACGACGGGGACGGCGACGGGGACTGGGACGGCAGAGCGCTTCGCGTCGGGGAAGGGTCATCGCGACGAGAATTTTCCCGTCGCCTCGATCCTTCTGAAGCGCGATTATCGCGCGCCCATTCTCGCCTTCTATCGCTTCGCGCGCGCCGCCGACGATGTCGCCGATAATGTCGCGGCGCCGGCGGCCGAGCGACTGGCGGTCCTTGATGACATGCGCGCCGCGCTCGCGGGAACTGGCGGCGCCGAGCCCACCGCGACGGCCCTTCGCGACGTGCTGAC
>JBCCAC010000354.1:0-2837 GCA_039815015.1 Pseudomonadota bacterium
TCCTCGGCCCGCATGGCACGCCAGAGCGCATTCAGCGCGTCCGCCTTCGTCGTCGGACCGTCGTGCGGCAGCGTGACGGGAAACAGTCGCTCGTCATTGATCCCTTTCACGACGCGCGCCGTGCCCTCGTCGTTCGGATAGAGCGCGACGAACAGCCGGACGCCGTGCGCCGGCAGGTGGGACAGCGTCGCCGACAGCATATCGCCGATCACGTCCGCCTCGTCCCAGGCGGGCACGAAGATCGCGAAATGCCGATCCGCGCGCGGCGGCGGCAGATCGGCCGTCGACCAGCGCGGCCCGCCGCGCATGAAGGATTTCACGCGCGTCACGATCCAGATCAGATCGACGATCAGTTCATCGATGCCAAGTATAAGGAACCCGATCGCGGCGAACAGCATCAGTTCACGCGCGACGATCCACATCGCCGCCCAGAACGGCGCACCGGTCATGAAGTCCCCCATCAATAGTGGCCGGTAACGCCGATCCGGCCTCTTCACAACCGGCCCGCAGTGCCGCATGAGGCGCAACCCTATGCGTCAATATCTCGATCTCATGCAGACCGTCCTCGATACCGGCGTCCGGCGCGGCGACCGGACCGGCACGGGCACGCTCGGCATTTTCGGCCATCAGATGCGCTTCGATCTCGCCCAGGGCTTTCCGCTCGTCACGACCAAGAAGCTGCACCTGAAAAGCATCGTCCACGAGCTGCTCTGGTTTGTCGCCGGCGACACCAACATCCGCTATCTGAAGGAAAACGGCGTCTCCATCTGGGACGAATGGGCGGACGAAAACGGCGATCTCGGCCCCGTCTACGGCAAGCAGTGGCGCCGCTGGGAGGGCGCGGACGGCGCCGTCGTCGACCAGCTCGGCAATGTCATCGGCGAGATCCGCACGACGCCTGAGTCCCGCCGCCTGATCGTCAGCGCCTGGAACCCCGGCGAGGTCGGCGACATGGCGCTGCCGCCCTGCCACTGCCTGTTCCAGTTTTACGTCGCGGAGGGCCGACTGTCCTGCCAGCTCTATCAGCGCTCGGCCGACATCTTCCTCGGCGTCCCGTTCAACATCGCCAGCTATGCGCTTCTCACCATGATGATCGCGAAGGTGACCGGCCTCGAACCCGGCACCTTCGTCCACACGCTCGGCGATGCGCATCTCTATCTGAACCACCTCGACCAGGCCCGCGAACAACTGACCCGTGAACCCCGGCCGCTCCCCACCATGCACATCGACGACCGCGCCCGGATCGACGATTTCCGCTACGAGGACTTCCGCCTCGACGGCTACGACCCACACCCCCACATCAAGGCCCCGGTCGCCGTATGAACCGTCCCGACATCGTGCTCGTTTCCGCCGTGGCGGAGAACCGCGTCATTGGCGCCGATGGTGGGATGCCCTGGCACCTTCCCGACGACCTGAAACACTTCAAGCGCCTGACGGTCGGGAAGCCCTGCATCATGGGCCGGCGCACCTTCGATTCCATGGGCGGCCCGCTGCCCGCGCGGCACAATATCGTTCTGACGACGGACGCGGACTGGGCGCATCCGCCGGCGGAGCGCGCCGCCAATCTCGCCGAGGCCGTCGCGGCGGCGGGGCTCAACCCGAAAGCGCGCGCGGACGCGATCATGGTGATCGGGGGCGCGTCGGTCTACGCCGAGGCATTGCCGTCCGCCACGCGGCTGGAGCTGACCGAGGTTCACGCGACGCCCGAGGGCGACACGTTCTTTCCCGACTTCGATCGGGCCCGCTGGCGCGAAACCCGGCGCAAGCGGCACGACGGTCCGGCCGGACAGCCGGATTTCTCCTTCGTCACCTGGGAACGCGCCTGATGGCGAAGGCAGCAAAGAAGCGGGTGCCAACGAAGAAGACACCAGCGACGCCGGGGCGGCGCGGTCGCCGCGCGCTCATGATCGCGCTGATTATCGCCCTCATCGTTGCGGCGCTGTTCTTCACGCTCGCCCCCGGCATCACCGAACGTGCCATGAACCGGATCGAAGGCTCCGGCCTCTGGCGCGTGTCCGAAGAGGCGCAGGCACTGCACGACGATCTGACCGTCGCCGATCTCCACGCCGACACGCTCCTCTGGCAGCGCGATCCCAATGCGCGCTCGACCCGCGGCCATGTCGATCTGAAGCGGCTTCAGGACGGCAATGTCGCGCTGCAGGTCTTCGGTTCGGTCACGAAAACGCCGCGCGGGCAGAATTACGACGCAAATTCCGGCGAGACCGACAATATCACGCCGCTCGTCATCGCGCAGCTGCAGCCGCCACGCACCTGGGGCTCGCTCCTTCAGCGCTCGCTCTACCATGCCGAGGAACTGGCGGACGCCGCCGCGCGCGATCCTGATGGCTTCCGGCTCGTCAGGACGCGGCGGGATCTCGACGCCGTCCTCGCCGCCCGGGCCGCCGGCGAGACGGTCGTCGGCGCCATGCTCGGTGTCGAGGGGTTGCACAATCTGGAGGGTGAGGTCGGCAATCTCGACCGGCTGTTCGACGCCGGCTACCGCATGGGCGGGCTGACGCATTTCTTCGACAATGACCTCGCGGGGTCCATGCACGGCGTCGAGAAGGGCGGCCTCACCACCAAGGGACGGCAGGCGGTCCGGCGCATGGAACGCATGGGCATGCTGGTCGACGTCGCGCACCTGTCCCACCTCGCGCTCGCCGAGCTGATCGAATTCGCCGAGGCGCCGCTCATCTCCTCGCACGGCGGCGTCCAGGCCGTGTGCGACGTCAACCGCAACCTGACCGATGCGGAAATTCGCGGCATCGCGGCGACGGGCGGCGTCGTCGGCGTCGGCTTCTGGGACGGGGCCGTCTGCGCGCCGACGCCCGGCGCCA
>JBCCAC010000192.1:0-5144 GCA_039815015.1 Pseudomonadota bacterium
CATTGCCGCGGCAATGGCCGCCTTCGTCGCGATCCTGCTGTTCTTCGCCTGGCGGGCGCAGCGCAAAGCGGCACGGACGCGCGCGACGCTGCTGGCCGAAATTCATCACCGTACGAAGAACAACCTCCAGTTCATAACCAGCCTTCTCAACATGGACGCGCGGCGACAGCGCAAAAATCCGTCGCATGCCGCCAGCCCGGAAGACGCCGCTCACCGCGTGCAGGCGATGGCACTTCTACACGACCGCCTTTATGCAGAGACCGACGGACATTCTGTCAATCTGCATGAGTTCCTGCGGGCGATGCTGCAACAGGTCGAGGCGAGTTTCGGGCGCGATGACGTGGAGGGCACGCTCAACGCGCCGGATATCCACCTTACCCCGGACACATCGGCGCCGATGGGGCTTCTGGTCTGCGAACTCGTTCTCAACGCCTACAAGCACGCGTTTCCGGACCGCGGCGGCGCCATTCTCGTCGAGATCGAAGAGCGCGGGCGCGAACTCGTCCTGACTGTGACCGACGATGGTTGCGGGGCGAAGGACGGCCTGCGCGACGGGTCGGTCGGCATGACGCTGATCGAAGATCTCGTCGCGCAATTGAAAGGAACGGCAAAGATGGAAAGCGGCGACTGGGGCACCCGCTGGACGATCTCCGGCATCCCTGCGAAGCGTGCGGTAGAAACGGTCTGAGCGATCCCGCAGCGGATCCGTTCAGGCGGCGAACCCGCCATCGATATTGAGCGTACCGCCCGTAATCATCGCCGCCGCCGGCGACAGGAGATAGGCGACGAGGCTCGCGACCTCCGCGGGTTCGGCATGGCGCCTGATGGCCATCGCCCGATACATCAGCTTCACATGCTCGCCATCGGCCGGATTCATGTCGGTATCGACGGGACCGGGCTGCACCGTGTTGACCGTAATCCCGCGCGGGCCGAAATCGCGCGCCAGGCCCTTCGTCGCACCGATCAGGCCGGCCTTGGTCATCGCATAGGCCGCGCCGCCGGGGCCGGGCATTCGCTCACCATTCACCGAGCCGATGAAGACGATGCGCCCGCCCTCGCTCATGACCCGCGCCGCGTCGACGGCGGCATGCCATGGCCCGCGCAGATTGACGTCGATCATGCGGTCGATTTCATCGGGATCGCTCGCGAGCGGATCGCCCGTGACGCCGATGCCGGCATTGACGATCAGCGCGTCGATGGGCGCGAGATCGTCCAGCCAGGCGCGCACGCCCTGCCGGTCCGCACTGTCCACCTTCGCCGCGGTCGCGCCGCTGTCATCGGCCACGCGCGCGGCGGCTTCGGCCGATCCGAAATAGGTGAAGGCGACCTCGTGACCGTCTCTCGCCAGATGACGGACGATCGCCGCCCCGATACCGCGCGAACCGCCCAGAAGCGCAACTTTCATAGCGCGACTTTCATAGCACCACTTTCATAGCATGACCTTTATGCGGCCTTCGCCTCCGAAAGCGCCATCAGCATCGCCCAGTGTTCCTCGGTGATGGGCATGACGCTGAGCCGCGACTGGCGCACCAGCGCGACATCGTCGAAGCGGCCGTCAGCCTTGATCTCCTTCAGCGTGACGGGCGCGGGCATGTCGCGCTCCGCCTTCAGGTCAACGAGCCCGGATTTCTCGTCATTGGGATCGTCGTAATATTCCTTCACGACCGAGCAGATGCCGACGATTTCCAGCCCCTTGTTGGAATGGTAGAACATCACATCGTCGCCCTTGGCCATCTTGCGCATGTTGCCGAGCGCCTGATGGCTTCTGACGCCGTCCCACGGTTCGACGCCCTTCGCCTTGTGCTCGTCCCAGGACCATTTGAACGGCTCCGATTTCACCAGCCATTTTGCCATCTCAGTCTCCCGCCCCGTCCTGCGCCTCGGGCCGCGACTTTGCGACCGCGTCCAGGTCCAGCATACGCTTGTCGATCTCCACGAGCCGCGGATAGGGCTCCAGGTTCATTCGATAGCGGCGCGCATTGTACATTTGCGGCGTCAGGCAGATGTCGGCCAGCGTCGGCGCGTCCCCGAACAGAAACGCATCGCCCCGTGCCGCCGCGCCCTCTTCCAGCGCGCCGAAGCCGGTCGCGATCCAGTGGCGATACCAGTCGCCGACCGCATCCTCGTCCGCGCCGAGTTCGGTCTTCAGATATTTGAGAACCGCCAGATTGTTGATGGGATGGATGTCGCAGGCGATGATCTGCGCCGCGGCGCGAATATGCGCGCGCGCCGCCGCATCGCCCGGCAGGAGCGCGGGCTCGGGATGAAGCTCGTCAAGATATTCGCAGATCGCGAGGCTCTGGTTCAGCCCGGTATCCCCGTCGATCAGATAGGGCACGCGGCCATGCGGGTTCAGCATCTTGAAGCCGACGCCGTCCTGCGCGCCGGTCCTGAGGTCGACGGTCTTATGATCATGCGCCAGCCCCTTCATATGAAGGACGATGCGTACGCGATAGGCGGCGGTGGAGCGCCAGTAATCGTAGAGGACGCGGTCGGTCACTGGCCGCCCATCGCACTGGTTTCGAACGGTACGACCTCCTGTTCGATGGTCCCGAAAATGGGTTTGCCGTCCGGGCCGTCCATCCAGATGCGCACGGTATCGCCTACCTTCATGAACTCGGTCGTCGGCTTGCCTTCGGCGATGGTCTCGACCATGCGCTGCTCGGCGATGCAGCTATAGCCCTTGCCGCCGTCTGCGACGGGCCGGCCGGGCGAATTGTCCGGATCGCGGTTGGAAATCGTGCCCGATCCGATGATCGTGCCCGTGCCGAGCGAACGGGTCTTGGCAAGATGCGCGATCAGGACACCCATGTCGAAGGTCATCTCCTCACCCGCCTCGGCGCGGCCGAACGGCGCGTCATTATAATCGACCTTGATGGGATGGTGCAGCTTGCCGTCCTTCCACGCATCGCCCAGCTCGTCCGGGGTCACGAATACGGGGCTCAGCGCACTCGCCGGTTTCGACTGGACGAAGCCGAAACCCTTGCCGAGCTCCGCCGGAATCAGGTTTCGCAGCGAGACGTCGTTGATAAGGCCGATGAGCGCAATGTGGTCGAGCGCGCGTTTCGCGTCGATGCCCTGTGCGACATCGGTCGTCACGACGACGATCTCCGCCTCCATGTCGCAGCCCCAGGCTTCGTTCGCGAGCCGGATGGGATCGCGCGCGGCCAGAAAGCCGTCGCTGCCCCCCTGATACATGAGCGGATCTTCCCAGAAGCTGTCCGGCAGTTCCGCGCCCCGCGCCCGGCGAACCAGCTCGACATGGTTCACATAGGCGGAACCGTCCGCCCACTGATAGGCGCGCGGTAGCGGTGCGTCGGCCTCGCGCTCGTGGAACCGCTCGCGCGGGATCGTCTCGTGCTCCAGGTCTTCGGCCAGCTTTTCCAGTTGCGGACGCAGACCGTCCCAGTCGTCGAGCGCCGCCTGCAGCGTCGGCGCGATGTGCGACGCGTCGGCATACCAGGCGAGGTCTTTCGAAACGACGACAAGGCGTCCGTCGCGTCCCTGTCTCAGGCTGGCGAGTTTCATGAAGGTCTCCTGTGATTTCGATTGCCCCGACAATGCGCAGGGACCGGGTTCGGGTTCAGAAAAACCTGCCGTTAACCATGCGCCTATACCGGTGGCAATCATGCGGGAACATGACGAAGATCGGGGACGGCTGACCGTCGGCCTGTGCCGCGCGAAGATGGCGCTCGCCGTTTTTCTGTTCACCTTGGCGATCTTCGGCCATGTCGCCTGGGCGCAGGCCTGTACGGCGGCCAACCGGTTTACGCTCGATTGGGACAGATATGGCGTTCAGAATCTGAACGCCGGCACCACCTATGCGAATATTCCCCTGTCGAACGCCGCCGGCGACAATATCACCTTCACCCTGACCTTCGGCGGCGACACGGGCGATTTCTTCACCTCCGGCGGGCGGCAGACGCCGTGGATCGGACCGCGCTTTTCGGGCGGTGCGGCGACGGCGGAAAATGCGCTCAACCTGGCGGCGCAGTTCGATGGCTATACGCAGAACATCGACGGCACGACCGACGTCATCACGGTGAATTTCCAGTTTTCGCAAACGGTACGGGACCTCAGCTTCACGGTCTTCGACATCGATTTCGGCGCCGGCCGGTTCGCGGACTGGATCAAGGCGACGGGCACCGGCAGCGCGACTTACGATGCTGCCGTCACGACCCCCTACAATTCGACCGGTACGCCGGGCGGAAGCCCGCCTTCGACCGTATCCATAGGCGGGGGCGGAAGCGCCGGTCAGGCGTTCGGGGTCACGGGCGGCAGCGGCAATCTCGATGATTTCGGCAATGCGACCTTTGCCTTCGCACCGCCTGTAACATCGATCCAGATGCGCTACGGCAATCGCAATGCCGGCGCGGGCGGTCCGCTCAACCAGGCCACCGCGCTCCACGATATCAGCTTCTGCCTGATGCCGGAGATCGAGCTGGTGAAGTCCGTCGATACGGAGGACGATAGCGGCATCGAACGCTTCGCCGTCCCCGATGCGGACATGATCTACACGCTGTCGGTCAGCAATACCGGCGGCAGTCAGGTCACGGGCGCGGAACTCGTCCTGACCGACCTGATCCCGGATGACGTCACCATGTTCACCGGCGCGTTCGGCGCCGGCGGCGCCGTCGATCTCGATGGTCCCACCGGCCTGTCCTGCTGCACGGTCGAATATGGCACCGGCTCGCCCGTCGTCTGGGGCTATAGCGCGAATGGCGGTTATGATCCGGCGGTAACGGCCATCCGCATCACACCGTCGGGCGCACTGCCCGAAGATACGACGGCGGATTTCCGGTTTCGCGTCAGGATCAACTGATCGGCGCGCTGTCCGGCTGATCGTATTTCTCGAACCAGGCGAGAATACAGGCGATCTTGTTCATGAGATTCGACGGCTTCGCGGCAATCGAGTGGCCCGCGCCCTTGATCCTCACCATCGCCGTATCGACGTCCTCCAGCTGCAGCGCGGCATAATATTGCTCGGTTTCGGAAATCGGCGTGCGATAATCGTCCTCGCCGGTCAGCAGCATCGTCGGCGTCTCGACATTGCCGACGAGCGACAGCGGCGAGCGCCGCCAATATTCCGCCTGATCCTCCCAGGGTTTCGTGCCGAACCAGTATTTCGCGAAATACGGCACCGC
>JBCCAC010000024.1:0-13652 GCA_039815015.1 Pseudomonadota bacterium
ATATCGGCCGCGGGTTCCGGTGCGGGCTCGGCGCCCGACGTCGGCGCGGGCGAAGGCGCGGCGGGCGCTGCCACCGCCATGGGCGCGGCGGTGGCGGCGGCCGTCAGCTGCCGCGCCACGCGAATGCGGCGATCGCCGTCGGCAACCTCGATCTCGGACAGCGCGGTGTCGTCCAGCATAGTCGCGAGCGTCCGGACCAGCTCCGTATCGACATTCATGCCGCCGCCCATCTGATTGGCGCCCTTGCGCCCGCCGGGTTTGGAGTCCGCCATATCGCCTCTTCCTATCGTTTCAGACGCGCCGCGGCGCGAAGCGCAAGGCTGTAGCCCTCTGGCCCCAGCCCCGCAATCGTGCCGTGCACCACCGGACTGATGTGCGAACGCCGCCGGAAGCTCTCACGCGCATGGATGTTGGACAGATGCACCTCGATCACCGGCGTCGCAATACCGCCGATCGCATCGCGCAGCGCGATGGACGTGTGCGTCAGGGCGCCGGGATTGATGATGACCGCATGCGCACCGCCACGTTCGGCCGGCGCCGCGCTTTCGTGCAGCCAGTCGATCAGATGACCCTCATGATTGGACTGGCGCATGTCGAGGCGCACGGCGAGCGCCGCCGCCTCATCCTCCAGCCGTCCGGCGATGTCGT
The DNA here is from genome assembly GCA_039815015.1 of Pseudomonadota bacterium. Classification (GTDB taxonomy): domain Bacteria; phylum Pseudomonadota; class Alphaproteobacteria; order Sphingomonadales; family Sphingomonadaceae; genus Pacificimonas. The sequence continues at coordinate 649 of JBCCAC010000024.1, forward strand.
CGAGGGTGTCGGCGCCGTAAATGTCCGGCTCGCGCGTCCCCAGAAGATTTAGGTTCGGCCCGTTGAGGACCATGATGAGCGGCGGTTCCGCCAAATTCCGTCCCCCTGTTGGTTCGCTGATCGACGCCGCCTATATCGCAGCCCCGCTCGATAAGGGAAACCCATGGACCAGACGCTGCCCATTACCGTCAACGGCGAACATCGCCGGATTCGCAAGCCTGCCACGGTCGTCGACCTGCTCGCCGACCTGGGCCAGGATCCGAAATCCGTGGCGGTCGAACGCAATATGCAGATCGTGTCGAAGTCGGCTTATGCCGAGACGGCACTGGAATCCGGTGACGAAATCGAGATCGTGCATTTCGTCGGCGGCGGCGAGGCGGCCGTGACGGACAGGAAGGCCACGGATGATGGCTGGACGGTGGCTGGACGACGCTTTTCCTCGCGCCTGATCGTCGGCACGGGAAAATATAAGGACTTCGAGACGAACGCGGCGGCCGTCGCGGCGGCGGGCGCGGAGATCGTCACGGTCGCGGTGCGCCGCGTCAATGTCAGCGACCCGGGCGCGCCGAAACTGACCGACTACATCGACCCGAAATCGGTCACATATCTTCCCAACACGGCCGGCTGCTTCACGGCGGAGGATGCGATGCGGACGCTGCGGCTCGCGCGGGAGGCGGGCGGCTGGAATCTCGTCAAGCTAGAGGTGCTGGGCGAAGCGAAAACGCTCTATCCGGATATGGAAGCGACGCTGGCGGCAACGAAAGAGCTGGTCGCCGACGGGTTCGACGTGATGGTCTACTGCGCCGACGATCCCATCGCGGCGAAGAAGCTGGAGGATGCCGGCGCGTGCGCGATCATGCCCCTGGGCGCCCCCATCGGATCGGGGCTCGGCATTCAGAACCCCGTGACCATTCGCCTGATCGTCGAACAATCCTCGGTACCGGTCCTGGTCGATGCCGGCGTCGGCTGTGCATCCGATGCCGCGGCGGCGATGGAACTCGGCTGCGACGGCGTCCTGATGAACACCGCCATCGCCGAGGCGAAGGACCCCGTCCTGATGGCGGGCGCGATGAAGGCAGCGGTCGAGGCGGGCCGCCTCTCCTATCGTGCCGGTCGCATGGCGAAACGCATGTATGCCGATCCGTCGAGCCCGCTGGCCGGATTGATCTGAGCGGAACCCTTCGGCGTTTCGCCCGTTCTTCTCCTGAGCGGTAAACATCTGCAACAAGGAGATAAATCATGGGCGAATATAGCGACAAGGCCGAGGGTCTCGGCAATGAAGCGATGGGCAACATCAAGCAGGACATCGGCGATGCGACCGACAACCGCCAGATGGAGCAGGAAGGCTTCGCGCAGGAACGCAAGGGCGAAATGCAGCAGAAGGTCGGCGAGGCCAAGGGCGCGATCAAGGACGCCGTCGACAAGCTTTAATTCGCGGTAAGTCTACAAGCTAAACAGCCCGGGCGGAAACGTCCGGGCTTTTTTATGCGTCATCCCATGGTTCGGCGCGCGGCAAAAAAGGTTTTCAAAAGGTCGGCGGCCTCACGCTCGCCGATACCGCCATAAACCTCGGGCCGGTGGTGACAGGTTGGCTGCGCGAAAAGGCGCAGGCCGTGGGCGACCGCCCCGCCCTTGGGGTCTTCGGCGCCATAATAGAGCCGCCGCAAACGGGCGTGGGCGATCGCGCCGGCGCACATGGCGCAGGGTTCCAGCGTCACATAAAGATCGGCGGCCGTCAGCCGGGCCGAACCCAGCGCCGCTACCGCCGCGCGAATGGCGAGAAGCTCCGCATGTGCGGTCGGATCGCCAAGCTCCCGCATACGGTTCCCCGCGCGGGCGATGATCTGACCGCCCACGACGATGACGGCGCCGACCGGCACTTCCGAACGCGAAGCGGCCGCTCTTGCTTCAGCAAGAGCGGCCGCCATCGGGTCCGCTTCGGGACCGAAGTGCATCCTATCTCAGGAAATTGACGTACAGCCCGTGAATAAGGCCCGGCACGTAAAAGATGAGGGTCAGGATGAGATTGATCCAGAAGTCGCGGTCAAGACCGTGCTTCAACAGCACGCCCACCGGCGGGATCAGGATCGTCAGAATAAGCACGATCAAATTCTGCACGTTACGGTCTCCTTACCGTTGCTGCCGGTCGCGCCAGCCTATTGGTTGACGCTTACTGATTGACGCTGCCGTCATCGTCGGCCGCGTCGACGTCGACGGTCGGCATTTCGATCTCGATATCACTGGTATCGACCTCGACATCGACGTCGGGAACTTCGACGGACGCAGCATCGGTTCCGACATCGATATCGGCAGTCTCGACCTGAAATTCCGGAACTTCGCCACCCTCGACACTGGTTTCGACATCGACATCGGGCAGTGCAACATCGCCAGACGCGTCGACATTGAAAAGGCCGAGCGCATAGGCGATCACGCCGAGGACGATCAGCGCGACCACGATGATGATGACCGTCTTGCTGCCGCCCGACCCGGACTCGTTGTAACCGTCTGCCATGAAAACTTCCCTTTTTTCGTTTTTCCGTCGCGCCAACGCGCTGATTGCACGTCGGTTGCATGCCGCCTATGCGAAGACACGCGATGAACAGCGCCAATGAATAGCAAGGACATTTTTCCCGTGACCGCCGCCGTAACCCCCGCATCCGCCGCCGCAACTACCGGGCCGCGTATGAAACCGTGGATCGAGGCCATCGACGCTTATGTACCGGGCCGCGCCGGCGGGACGGGCGGACCGGTCATCAAATTGTCGTCGAATGAAAATCCGAACGGCGCCAGCCCCGCGGCGCTCGACGCCATGCGGAATGCCGTGGGTGAAGCGCACCGTTATCCGGACGCCGCCGCCACGGCGCTGCGCGATGCGATCGCCGCGCGGCACGACCTGGAGCCCGAGCGTGTGGTCTGCGGTACGGGGTCCGACGAACTGCTGCAGCTGCTGGCGGCCGCCTATGCGGGCGAAGGCGATGAGGTGCTCTACGTCCATCGCGGCTTCATGGTCTATCCGATCGCCGCGCGCCGCGCCGGCGCCGAACCCATCGCCGCGCCCGATACCGACTATACCGCCGATGTCGACGCTCTCATTGCCGCGGTGACGCCGAAGACGCGGCTGGTCTATCTCGCCAATCCGAACAATCCGACGGGTACGATGATCGACCGGACGGAGGTGGAGCGCCTGCATGCCGGGCTGCCGGGCGACGTCGTCCTCGTGCTCGACGCCGCCTATGCCGAATATATCGACGATCCCGCCTATGAGGACGGCATCGCGATGGCGCGCGTGCACGAGAACGTCATCACCACGCGCACATTCTCGAAGATTTACGGCCTTGCCGCCGCGCGGGTCGGCTGGGCCTATGGACCAGCGGCGATCATCGGCGCACTTAACCGGATCCGGGGGCCGTTCAACGTAACGACGGAAGCGCAGGCCGCCGCGATCGCCGCACTAGAGGATGAGGACTTCGTCGCGCGCTGCCGCCGGGAGAATGCCGAGCAGCGCCAGCGATTGACCGATGCCGTGCTCGCGCTCGGCAATCACGGGCTGCGGCCGGTGCCGTCGGCGGCGAACTTCCTGCTGGTCGAGTTTCCCGAGGGCGGCGACAAGACGGCGGAGGCGGCCAATCGCTATCTGACCGAGCGCGGTATCCTGACCCGGTGGCTGCCGAAACAGGATCTCGCCCACGCGCTGCGCATTTCTATCGGTACGCCCGAGGAGACGGGCATCGTGATCGGTGCGCTACAGGACTTCGTTGCCGCCTGACATGGTGCCGTTCGCCCGCGTTGCGATCATCGGGTTCGGGCTGATCGGCTCGTCGCTGGCGCGCGCCGTACGGCGCGACATGCCTGGCGTCCGGCTGACAGGCCATGATGCCGATCCGGACGTGCGGGCGCGTGCCGAAGCGCTTCGACTGTTCGACGACATCGCCGATCATGCCGGCGCGGCCGTCACCGATGCCGATCTGGTCATTCTGGCCGTGCCCGTGCGCGCGACCGAAGCCGTGGCGAAAGAGATCGCGCCCGACCTGCCCGCCGATGCGGTCGTCACCGATGTCGGTTCCGTCAAGACGCAGGTCGCCGCCGCGCTGGCGCGCCATATTTCGAACACCGCGCGCATCATCCCGGGCCATCCCGTCGCCGGTACGGAGGATTCCGGACCCGACGCCGGCTTCGCCGCCCTTTTCGAGCGGCGCTGGTGCATTCTGACGCCGCAGGAGGATGCCGATCCGCTGGCCGTCGAGCGCCTCACCGCGTTCTGGCACGACCTCGGTGCCGAGGTCGACACGATGAGTGCGGACCATCACGATATCGTCCTTGCCGTCACCAGCCACCTGCCGCACCTGATCGCCTATACGATCGTCGGCACGGCGTCCGATGTCGAGGAGGTCACCCGCTCCGAAGTCATCAAATATTCCGCCGGTGGCTTTCGCGATTTCACCCGCATCGCGGCGAGCGATCCGACCATGTGGCGCGATGTGTTCCTGGCCAACAAGGAGGCGGTCCTGGAGGTGCTGCAGCGCTTCTCTGAAGATCTGTCGCAATTGCAGCGCGCCATCCGCTGGGACGATGGCGAGCGGCTGTTCGACCATTTTACGAAAACGCGCGAGACGCGCCGCCGCGTCATCGACGCAGGTCAGGACACGGCGGCTCCCGATTTCGGGCGCGTCCCCCCGTCGGACCCGGGATCGGAATAAGCTGCGGCGCGGCGAGCGTGCCGGCGATGGTGAAGCGCGCCGGACGCCGTTGACGATATTCAGTCGCGGGCCGGACGTCCCCGGCAACGAGCGCGGCCATTGTCGCCGGGCAGTCGGTGGCGAGCTCGCCCGACAGGGAGAGCGCACCGTCCGGGCCGGGCTGCAATTTCGCATCGAAACCGGCAAGCGCCGCACCGTCCACAGCCTCGATTTCGCCGCCCTCGATCTCGATCGCGCCAGCATCGCGCCATGCGGCGAGAGCGACGAGCGGGCGCGACGCGGTAATCTTGATCGGCAGGGCAAGGCGGAGATCGACATCGGATGCGAGCGCGAAATCGCCGGCAAGGCGCGCCTCCGCCTGTCCGACGATCGCGTCGGCGGCCGGGTTCGGCGTCTCGCGGATATGAACCTCAAGCGCTTCGGCAGCGATCGGGGCCGCGAAGAGCGGCGTGACGATCTCGGCCTTCTCGGCACGCATCGAGAGGCGCTCGATGAATCGATCGACGCGCAGCGAGGCCTGGACCGAAGGCGCGGTGATGGTCAGCGCCGCCATGGGGATACCGCCCGCCCGCGCATCGATACGCGCCGCTTCGAAGCGGCCGACATAGAGGCCGGCGCCGAACGGCTGGCTGCCAATTGCGGCACGACCGGCCTGAAACCGGACCGACGCCGTCTCGCCGCGTGCGATGTCGACACCGTCGAGCGGTGCGTTCAGGCGATAGGGGAAACCGTCCACGTCGACGCTTCGACCCGTGACGGCGGCGATGTCGGCCGCCAGTCCGTTCGCCTCGCCGCGCCAATAGAAGAAATAGACCGTCAGGCCGATGATGAGCGGCGCCAGGGCCAGGAGCAGCGGTCTGACGCTCTTCATGCCGTGCCGGTACCCATATTGATCGCGGCGTGCAGTCGCGCTTCGAATTCCGGCCGCTTCAGACCGGCGGGAATCAAGGGCAGAAAGCGGAGGCGGACCGTCCCCGGCCGCTTCAGGCCCTTGCGCGGCCATACATGGGCGCTTTCGAGCGCGACCGGCACGACAGGCATTTTCAGAAGGCGGTAGAGGCCGGCGACGCCCGGCCGAAGCGGTGGCGCCTCGCCGGGCGGCGTGCGCGTGCCCTCGGGAAAGATGACGATCTGCCGATCTTCGGCCCGGGCCTGCTCGGCCGCGCGCAGCATGGCGCGCATGGCTGCGCCGCCCGCCTCCCGATCGACCGGTACGCTGCCATGGCGGCGCGCGATCCAGCCCCAGACCGGGATCCGCATCAGCTCCGCCTTCATGACGACGGCCGGCCACGGAAACAGCGAGGGTAGCGCCAGCGTTTCGTAGTTCGACTGATGTTTCGGCGCGACGATGACGGCGCCCGCCGGGATTTCCCCCTCGATTTCCATCCGGATGCCGAGAACGGCGCTGGCCAGCCAGATGACATAGCGCGACCAGAGCGCCGCGCCCTTCTGCGCCTCGCGCCGCGACACCAGCGTGCGCAAGGCGGCGGCCAGAACGAGCACCGTACTGCCCAGATAGAAAAGCAGCGAGAAGAGGACATTCCGGAGGAAGAGAGTCATGCCAATACCTCGCCGCGGCCGGACCACAGCGCCGCGCGCCGGGCGAGATATTTGGAATATTCCGTCACGAGACTCCTGAGGCCGCCGGCGCTCGGCACCGCATCCGGGACCAGCATGATCGTTGCCGGGGCCTGGGCTTCGATCTCGACGAGCGCGCGCGGCATATGATCCGCCGCCGTGACGACGCGCAGGGACGCATAGTCATGCCGGTCGGCCCATGAGGCGATCTGGATCGCATTTCCGACAGTATCGGCCGCGCGCCGATCGAGATCGACGCGTGCCATGAAGAGGGCGGCCGGCGCGTCGACCTCGACGGCCAGTTCCTCGGGCCGGACGTCCATGCCGACGCCGGAAATCAACAGCCGATCGGCCTGTCCCGCCTCGATGAGTGCGACGCCCCGCGCGACGCGGCCGGGACCGCCCGTCAGGACGACGATGCCATCCGTTTCCAGCGCCGGATCGGCGGCGCCCGGCAGGCTGAGCATGAACCAGACGAAACCGCCCGTCCAGATCAGGGCGAGTGCCAGAACGAGGCGGACGAGCGCCCGCACGCTAAAGCGTACCGCTCAGGCTGCGTTCCACGGTCACGCGCGCCGTGGTCATCGCCATCAGGACGGCGCCGATCGGTACCGCCAGGACGAGGAGCCACCCCCACCAGGGCAGCGTCGCCGAGCCGATAAGTCCTCCACCGACCGCGCCGATCAGCGCGCCGACGATGAGGATGACGAGAACGGCGATGGCCGTCCCGACGAGCGCGCCGAGAAGGGCGACGACACCGAAGCGATACTGGAACAGGGCGGCGATGCTGCGATCCTCCGCGCCGATCAGATGCAGGACGTCGATGGTCTCGCTATGCCGGCCGAGCCCGGCACGAACGCCGAGCACGATGATCGCGGAGGTCGCGACGGCGACGAGCAGCGCGGCCGCCAGCGCGACGCCGGCAAGGACGGCGGCCAGGCGGCCGATCGGCGCGAGCCAGTCGGCATGATCGTCGAGCCGCGCACCGGGAATGCCGTCGGCAAGGCGCTCGGCGAGCGCGTCGAGATCTACATCGTCCGCCGCCTCCGCATCGATCATCGCGGGCAGCGGCAGGTCATCGCCGAGCGTACCGTCATCGGATATGGCGGCGCCCAGCCAAGGTTCCAGAAGACCGGCCAGCTCCGCATCGCCCAGAATTTCAACGCCGCCGATACCGGTCTCGGCGGTCAGGAAGGCGCGCACCGCCTCGACCTTCTCCACCTTCACCGCCGGATCGGGTTCGACGATCTGCACGGTAAAGCTGCGCCCCAGCTGCCGGTCCAGCGCATCGACGCTGGCAATCAAGGTCGCGCCGACGGTCAGCCCGAGTGTCGCCAGCAATACCATCAGCGCGACGATCCAAGGCAGTGCGCTCGCCGCGACGCGTTCGTCGGGCAGGAAATGATAGCGTTCCGCGCGCGGCTGTATCGAAGCGGGGATCATGATGCCGGGATCACGACGCCAGCGCCTCGGGTGGGGACGACGAGGGTGGCGGGGTGGCGGGCGGATTGCGAAGCGTGCCGACGGGATCGCGCATCTCGCCGCGCTCCAGCCGCATGACCGTCGCGCTCGGGACGCTGGGCAGAAGGTGCATGGCGTGCGTCGCGACGACGACCGTCGTCCCCAGCCGGTTGAGTTCCTGGAACAGGTGCAACAACCGCGATGCCATTTGCGGGTCGACATTGCCGGTGGGCTCGTCGGCGAGGAGAAGATCGGGCCGGGCGATCACGGCACGGGCGATCGCCAGGCGCTGCTGTTCGCCGCCGGAGAGCGTGCGCGGACGTGCCCCGGCGCGGCGGGTCAGCCCCACCCAGTCGAGAAGTTCGTCGACATGCGCCTTCACCTCCGGTTCGCCGATACCGGCGATGCGGAGCGGCAACGCCACATTGTCGAAGCTGGTCAGATGGTCGATCAGGCGAAAGTCCTGAAAGACGACGCCGATGCGGCGGCGCAGTTCCGGAAGCCGCGCGCGCGGCAGATCGCCAATATCCCGGTCGAACAGCGTCACGCGGCCCCGCGTCGCGCGCCGGTTGAGGTAGAGAAGCTTCAAAAGCGACGTCTTGCCGGCGCCCGACGATCCGACGAGGAACATGAACGCGCCCGGATCCAGCCGAAAGGAAATGTCGCGCAGCACTTCCGCATCCGTGCCGTAGCGCAGGCCGACATTTTCAAAACGCGCGAGCGGTCCCAAGGCTAGCGGCCCGATCCGATAGAGCTAACCACAGGCGGACAGTCCCTTTTCCGCCAACCAGGCCGGATTCCAGATGGTCGAGAGATAGCGGAACCCGCTGTCGCAGAGGATGGTGACGACCGTCGATCCCGGACCGAGTTCGCGCGCCAGCCGCTCGGCGCCGGCGACATTGATGCCGGACGACAGACCGAGACAGAGGCCCTCCTCGTCGTTCAGGTGGCGAATGACCGCGAGCCCCTCTTCATCGGATACGCGGAACTGGGTGTCGATGGGCGCATCCTCCAGATTGCCGGTGATGCGGCCCTGGCCGATGCCTTCGGCGACGGACGAGCCTTCGCCCTTCAGCTCGCCATGGGCATAGAAATTATAGAGCGCCGCGCCGTGCGGATCGGTGAGCGCGATGGTGACGTCCGATGAACGCGCCTTCAATCCCATGCCGACGCCGGCAATGGTGCCGCCGGTACCCGCCGCGCAGGTGAACCCGTCGACGCGCCCGTCGAGGGCGTCCCAGATCTCCACTGCCGTCCCCTCGATATGTGCCGCGCGGTTCGCCTGATTGTCGAACTGGTCGGCCCAGACGGCGTTCGGCGTCTCCTCGGCGATCCGGCGCGAACGGTGCACGAAATGTTCGGGATCGGCGAACTTGGTCGGCGGTACGAGAACGAGTTCGGCGTTGAGCGCGCGCAGGGTGGCCATCTTCTCCGGCGACTGATTATCGGGCATGACGATGATGGTCCGGTAGCCCTTGGCATTGGCGACCGTCGCGATGCCGATGCCGGTATTCCCCGCCGTCCCCTCGACGACGGTGCCGCCGGGCGTCAGCCGCCCCGCCCGTTCGGCCGCCTCGATCATGTAGAGCGCCGCACGGTCCTTGACGCTGCCGCCCGGATTTTCGAATTCGCACTTGCCCCAGATGTCCGCACCGGTCCGCGCGGACGGACCCGCAAGCCGTACAAGCCGCGTGCCGCCAATGAGATCGAGAGTGCCCCTCGCCATCGTTCCGTCGCTCATGCGTGATGGCTCTACCCGGGGTGCCACATAGTGGCAATCGCCGCGAGAGGCGGCGTCCTGCCGAACACACCGATATGAGAATGAGGACGAAGACGGCGATGAAGACGGCGCCCCGCTTTCCGCCGCCATCGGCCCGCGCTATGCGTACCCGGATGCCGCGCGTCGTCCTTGCCGTCCTGCTCGCCTTCCTAATGCTGCCGACCGCCTGCGGCATGGCGGGCGATGAGGGCGAGTATGCCCCTGTCCGGATCGTCTGGATATCGGGCGACGGCGCGGGGGCCGTCGGCATGGCCGGACTGGACGAATATCTGACGGCGGCGCAGCATCTGGGCCTGACCGCTCGCGCCGCCGATGGCCGTATCGTCCCGGGCCTCGCCTCGAGCTGGCGCGTTCTCGACGATGGCCGCACCTATGTCTTCAAGCTGCGCGAAGCACGCTGGCCGGACGACCGGCGCATCACGGCGGGCGACGTCGTTGCGGTGATGCAGCGTCAGATCGCCCCCGGGGGCACGACGCCGCTCATTCCCTATCTTTTCGACGTGGTCGAGGCGAAAGGCGTCGCGGCCAACCGCAAGCCGCCGCGCATGCTGGGCGTCGACAATCCGCGCGAAGACGTGGTCACCATCACGCTCGACCGGCCGCAGCCCGCGCTCCTCGCCATGTTGGCGCATCCATCGCTCGCCATCGTTCGTCGCGATAACCCGCCGCCGCCGTCCGGCGCCTACCGCAGCGCGGACGAGGAGACGGCGCTCGTGCCGAACCCGGCCTATTATGAGCGCGATCTCGCCACCCCCGCACCGATCATGCTGCTGGAGACCGACGTAACGACGGCGCTGGCCCGGTTTCGGCGCGGCGAGGCGGACATCGTCACCGGCGCGGCGACCGACGGACTGAGCGCGAGCGCAGGCGATGAATTTCTGGCCGCCCGCCGCATCGAAGCGACGCTCGGCCTTTACGGCTATCTCGCCCGCACCGGGTCCGGGCCGCTGGCCGATACCCGCATCCGCCGCGCGCTCGCGATGACGGTGCCGCGCGAGGATATCGCCGCGGCCTACAATCTCGTGCCCGCGATGCAGCCCGCCTATGGACCTTTGGCACCGACGCTGCCCGAACCCTATGCCGGCGCGACGCCCGACTGGACCCTGTGGACGCCGGCGATCCGCTTTGCCGAGGCGACGCGTCTGCTGGCGGAAGCAGGCCACGCGCCGGACGCGCCGCTGACGCTCGACGTCGCGCTGCCGCTGGGCCGCGATCATGAGGCGATCCTGACGGCGATCGCCCGCGTCTGGGCACCGCTCGGCGTCAACGTCCGCGCCTTCAAACGCCCGCCCGATCTTCACCGCCGCGCCTTGGAAAGCGGCGATTTCGATCTGGCGCTGACCGAACGCATCGTGCCGGCGGCAATCCCGGAATTCTTCCTGTCACCCTTCGGCTGCGACGCGCGGCTCGGCGGCTATTGCAATCCCGCCGCCGACCGGTTGCTGGACGAGGCCGCGAACGAAGAGGATCCCGGCACCCGCGTCGGCCTGATCCGCCGTGCCGCACGGTTGATTGCGGAGGACGCGCCGATCCTGCCGGTCTTTTCGCCTGTGCGCTGGTCGCTGGTCGCACCTGGCGTTTCGGGCTGGGAGGACAATCTGGCCGGCGCGCATCCGCCGCGTTATCTATCGGGCGAAGGAGCCAGCTGATATGACCGTTCCCAATCCTGCCGACCCGATCGTCATCGCCGCCGCCCGCCGCACGCCCATGGGCGGCTTCCAGGGCGATCTTTCTCCCGCCAGCGCGAGCGAATTGGGAAGTGCCGCCATTCGTGCCGTCATGGCCGACACAGGCCTGGACGGAGACGATATAGATCAGGGCGTTATGGGCTGCGTGCTGCCCGCCGGTCAGGGTCAGGCCCCGGCGCGGCAGGCGCTTCTGGGCGCAGGACTACCGCAAAGCGTCGGCGCCGCGACGGTCAACAAGATGTGCGGATCGGGCATGAAGGCCGCGATGGACGCGCACGACATGATCCGCGCCGGGTCCGCCGACATCATGATCGCCGGCGGCATGGAGTCGATGACGAACGCCCCCTATCTGCTGCCGAAGGCGCGCGGCGGCCTGCGCATGGGTCATGGCGAGGTGAAGGATCACATGTTCCTCGATGGGCTGGAGGATGCCTACGAACCCGGCCGGTTGATGGGATCCTTCGCCGAGGACTGCGCAGAGAAATATCAGTTCACGCGCAAGGCCCAGGACGCCTATGCGATCCGCTCGCTGGAGCGCGCGCTGAGGGCCATCAAAGAGGGCGACTTCGACGCCGAAGTAACGCCCGTGACGGTCCGGGAACGGAAGGGCGAGCGCACCGTCGAGACCGATGAACAGCCGGGCGCCGCGCGCGCCGACCGCATCCCGCAGCTGAAGCCTGCTTTTCGCAAGGACGGTACGGTGACGGCGGCCAACGCCTCCTCCATTTCCGACGGGGCGGCCGCCCTGGTCCTGATGCGGGAGTCGGAGGCGAAGACGCGCGGGATCGACCCCATCGCGCGGATCCTGGGCCACGCCACGCATGCGCACGCACCGAACTGGTTCGCGACCGCGCCCATTCCAGCCTGCGAGAAACTGTTGGATAAGGTCGGCTGGCAGGCCGGCGACGTCGATCTGTGGGAAGTGAACGAAGCCTTCGCCGTCGTCGCCATGGCCGCGATCCGCGACCTCGGCCTCGATGATGAAAAGGTCAATGTGAACGGCGGCGCCTGCGCGCTCGGCCACCCCATCGGCGCCTCCGGCGCGCGCATCCTTACGACACTCCTCCATGCCCTGAAGGCGCGCGGGGGCAAGACGGGCGTCGCCAGCCTATGCATCGGCGGCGGCGAAGCGACCGCGATGGCGGTGGAGATGGTCTGATCCGGACATGGATCAGTCTCTAAATCACCGACGATCGTCAACTGAGGAAACATAGCCGAGACTTCGGCCTCTGCCCGGTATGCGGGCGTTTCATTGGCCTGCCACCGGTCCCGCAAGGCTCGTTTGACAGGCTCCCTCCTTATACATAGATGTCTATGTATAAGGAGGGACGAGGCATGAGGCGTCGCCAATTTCTCATCGGTGCCGGAAGCACGGCTTGCGTGCTCGTCGGCGCAGGCGCTTGGGTCTCAAGCCGCGATATCGAGAAAGCCAGAGCGCCATGGCGGCTCGGCGACCGGACGTTCGACGATCCGCGTCTGCATGCTCTTGCGCATGCGATCCTCGCGCCGAATCCCCACAACCGGCAGCCCTGGCTGGTCGAAGTTCGCGACGACGACCGGATTATTCTCTGGCCGGATCTGAATCGCCTGCTCCCCGAGACCGATCCTCCCAACCGACAGATCGTGATCGGTTTCGGCGCGTTTCTGGAACTGTTGCGACAGGCCGCGACCATGATCGGCTACGATATAGAGACGGTCCCGTTTCCCGAAGGCAGCGCCGCCACCAGGCTCGACGGACGAATGATCGCCGATATTCGCCTGATACCGGGCGGGACGACGCCGGATGCTCTGGCGTCGAGC
>JBCCAC010000238.1:0-4308 GCA_039815015.1 Pseudomonadota bacterium
CATGAATGTTTCTCCGTTCTGGTGTTTGATCGAATTGTCTCTGAATGTGAGTCTGGCCGTCTAGAGGTCTTCGTCCGGCGTCACATCGGGCAGATCCGGTTCCGGCGGTTCATTGTTCTGCCCGAGCATATCGATGCCGGCATCGGCGGTCGCAGGATCAACCATCGGCTCGACACCACCAGCTGCGACGTCGACGGACATGACATCGATCGTGGAGGCATCGAAATCGAGGCCCGTCTCGGCGCTGACGCTGTTCTCCGCCGCCGCCGCGCCCGCGTTTGCGTCTCCGTCCGCGCCATCGCCGCAGGCTGCCAATGCCAGAGCGATAAAACCAAATTTCCATGTGCGCATCGGCGAAGCGTTATCCTGCATATATCGTCCCTATCTGCTGGCCGGCCAACGTCTCGCCTACGCAGAAACGCACATCGTCTCAAGTCTGCCGCTCATAGCGAAAGAATTATCACGGCGTTAACCTTTTATGCCGAGGCTTTGCCGTGTGGATCGAAAGCGATCCGGGATGGCGCTGCAAGCATTAGGCACGGACCATGCGACGAGACGATTGGATTATCATCGGCGGCTATGCGCTGGGCAGCATCGTGCTCAGTCTGCTGGGCCCTAACCTGTGGCAATTGCCGCAGAGCCTTGCGTCGATCGCTGCTGCCGGCGCTGGCTGCGTTTTTGCCTCGGTGCACATTATCTGGTGCATCCTAGCCGCGCCGGTATCGCGGCGCGGATCGCATCGCGCGAACCAGCCCGACATCGCCAACACGTCCATGAAGGCCGACGAAGACCGGTCGGCGATCATGCTGGTGGAAAATGTGCCGGCAAACGCCGACGAAGCTTCAGCGGCCGTTCGCCGGTTCGGCGCAATCATGAGTTTGCGTGACCGGCGCCCTCGCCATGTTGTTATCGGAGACAATGTCGACGACAGTCATCATGTCGACAGCGGCATTCGCGCGCTTGCCGAGGCCGTCGTCCTGGCGCGGCGGCTCGGCGCTTCTCGCAACGGCACTCGTATTTTCTGTCATGTTCCGACGGATGCCATTCGCGATCAGGCCTTTCGCGATGACGTCTTGCAGGCGCTGGATGAGGATGAAGGTCTCGCCGCGGGGCTGGTTTTGCGGCTTTCCAGAAATGTCGAAACGCTCGATACGGAAATGCTATCGTTTCTCAATGCGTTGATCGATCGTGGCTGTGAGGTCGATATTCGCGTGTCGTCCATCGATGAGCTTCTGCCGCACTTGCCCGGTACGCTGAGAACAATTGCGTCCCGCCATATCGACGGGAGCGACCGCCCCGCCGTGATGCGCGCACGACGTCAGGGTTATACGATCATTGCCGACAGGGTCGATGACCCTGTCGATATCGAACGATTGCGCGGGGCCGGCATTGCGCTGGCGGCAGGCTGCGCTCTCGATTTCGGTTCGCCTGTACCCCTGTCCGAAGCGGCCTGACCCGCATCAAAAGGGTTGGGTTTCCCATAAAGCCCTATCGACATCGGCGAGCGTTGCGATCCGGCCGAGCGCCTCCAGGCTGGTGACGCCGAACGTCGGCAGCCCGCAGGGGACGATGCCGTCATAATGCGTCAGGTCCGGCGCGACGTTGATTGCGAAACCATGTAGGGTCACCCAGCGGCGAACGCGAACGCCGATCGCGGCGATCTTTGCTTCTCCCGCATCTGTTCGCATCCAGACGCCGACGCGCCCTTCGGCTGTGAACGCGTCGATATCGAAACGGGCGAGACAGGCGACGATCCAGCGTTCCAGCGTCCGGACATAGGCGCGGACGTCACGACCGCGTGCCGCCAAGTCGACCATGGGGTAGACCACACGCTGGCCCGGCCCATGATAGGTATATTGGCCACCGCGTCCGGTTTCGAACACGGGAAATCTGTCGGGCGTCTTTAGATCCGGCGACTTTGCGCTGGTTCCGGCGGTGTAGAGCGCGGGATGTTCGACCAGCCAGATACGTTCACGAGCTGCCCCCTTGCGAATGGCGGCCGCCACGCTGTCCATCGTCGACAATGCATGGTCATATGAGGTCAGCCCGTCGCTGACGATCCAGTCCGGCGTATCGGGCATTCGCTTCGCTTTACCGCGCGCTAACCATGCGCGGCCTAAGAGGCTGACGAAGCAACCCGGGAAACGGCCGCAGCATGATCGACGCAATCAAGGTGGACATATCGGTGACCATCGGTGCCACGCGCATGCCGATCCGGCAACTCCTGAAGATGGGGCGAGGAGCGGTCATCGACCTCGATACGCAGCGCGACGCGCCCGTCAGTATCTTCGCCAATGATGAACTGATCGCGCGCGGCGAGATCGTTCTCCTGGGCGAGAAGGTCGGTGTCTCCATTACGGAACGGGTCGGTCGCGCGGCGGCGTGATCCGGTTAACCACTCGGCATCAGATCAATCGTACGTACCGTGGGCATTCCAGTCCGCGAGAGAATACGTGTTCCTACCCTTGGGGATTCCTGCATGTCGAACGTTCGGCTGAAGCGTTCGAAGCGAATGTTCCCGGGCGAAAACTGGTCTGGTGATTGCGGTGGAACATAGCGCCTCGTCTTGAGGGATTTAGCAACGAGCCGCGGCCAGTCCTCATCACCTTCATAGTCGACAATCTCGATATCATCGACAGTACCATCAAGCATAATGCGATATCGAACGTCGGCACGCGCTTCTCTGCCGCCGTTGAAGAACCGCTTGCCCAGCATGGCGGGGCCACCCTCGGCGGCGGCAATTACGGGATCGGTCAAGAGAACCGGGTGGGGGCCGGGCGACAGTTTCTTCGCGAGGGCCATGATCTGCTGCATCATATCTTCGCCATCGGCAGCGTCGACGCGCTTAAGCTTCATGTCGATTTTCAAGCCAAGCAGTCTGGCCGCCATGATCTGGTCGTCGGTTCCGGGGTTCGGATTGGCTATGAGGCGGTCGATCATATCACGCGCCTTCGCCATGCGAGCGCGCATGAACATCAGCATCTGTTGGCGCGTGTAATTCGCGCTTTGCCCCGTATCATATTGATCGTTCCTGTAATAAAGCAGAAGTGCAACACGCCGCAGCGTCGCAATCGCCGCCATTCTATGTTCGCCATGCTCGCGTGCCATCGTTTCGGCCCGGGCGAAGATGTCGTCGGCGAGCGAGGTTTCCCCCATTTTCATCATGCCGTCGCCAAGTTCGATCTCCGTCGTGATCCGAGCCGGTAATTCCGTGGGCGCATGAGTCTTCAGGACGTCGCGCATATGATAAAGATCGGTCTTGAGCCGGCGCGTCAGGCCAAGATGCTCCGCCGTGCGTCCTGCGGCGCGATAAAGGCCCGACATGGGTACGGGGTACTCGGCTCCATATTCACGATTGCGGCTTATGGCGCCGGTCAGTGTCGCGCGCGCATCGCGATATTCGCCAATCATGAACTGTTCTTCGGCATGCGCGATACTAGCGGCGATGTCCTCAAGTGGCGGACAATCACGGGCCAGACAATCGTCAAGCGCCTTTTCAGTCTCGTCAAGCTTACGGGCCGTGACAACGATTTCGGGAGGTTCGACGGTTTCCTGGATCTGAGCCGAGGCAGGAAAACCAGGGCTTATCAATGCGAAATATAAGCTGATTGTCGCAAAAAATATCTCGAAATATAAGGAGTGTTTCGCCATATTGGATGTGTCCTGGCAAAGTATAATAGATGTCAGAGATGTTCAATATTATTGGCTAGACTGCACTACGATAAGTGACTGTTCATCATCCGCATCCTCATTCTTCGGTGTAAGATCCACTGAACGCACCGATGCTCTGCCCGACCTTACGCGAACATTTGTGCCAGGGCGCGGAATGGGTTCGATGTCGAAGACGCGCGTGATCCGTTCCAGGCGGACATTCCCAGGCGAAAACTGGTCGGGTTCGATCGGCGGAACGTAGCGTCGTCCGCGAATGGCGGTCAGCACTCGGCCGGGCCAGTCGGCGGCGCCTGACGATCGCAGCGTTTCGACATTGGTGACGCGACCGTCCATGTCGATTCGGTAGCGGACGTCGACCCAGTCCTCCTCTCCGCCAATCTTGTCGTCGGGTCGTCCAACCCCTTGCGTAAAATTGGGCTCGACGCCGGTTACGATGCCAGGCTGGTGAACCAGCGTTGGTGTCGGGCTGGGAGGCAGCGCGGCCATTTCAGCAACAACGCCGTCGAGCGCGGCCTCTGCGGCAGCGCTCGTCAGGATTCCGGCTTCACGATCCACGCGTATCGCCATCAGCCTGGCTCTGGTCACGAGATGATCGGCGTTCAGCGGTGGGCTTGCCAGAAGACTGCCGAGAATCTC
>JBCCAC010000373.1:0-2582 GCA_039815015.1 Pseudomonadota bacterium
GCCTCCGCCTCGCCGCCCGTCTGGGCGCGGGCATTCAGTCGCTGCACGTCCTCTTCGCTGAACGTCCCGGCCAGCCGCAGCAGCGCCGCCTCGGCCGCTTCGGGCAGATCGGCGCGGTAGACGTAGACCGCTTCGTAGCTCGGAAAGTGCCGCCGGTCGTCGTCCAGAAGCACGAGATCCAGTTCCGCGATCTTCGGGTCGGTCGTATAGACGTCGATCGCGTCGACCTCGCCGGCTTCGAGCGCGCGATAGGCAAGGTCGTGCAGCAGGCCGCGCACGTCCCGCTGCGGCAGGCCATAAGCGGCGGCCAGCGCCGGCCATCCGTCGGCCCGGTCGAGAAATTCGCTCGAAACGCCGAAGGCAAGGTCCGGATGGCGCCGAAGATCGGAGATGGTTTCGACGCCGAGCGCGGCCGCGCGCGCCGGCAGCAGTGCGACGGCGTAATTGTTCTGGAACCCCAGCGACGGGGTCACGCGCACCCCCGCCGTCGCCAGGGCGACGGCGAGCGCATCATCGTCCGCCACGTCCCTTCCGGCAAAGATCTCGAACCGCAGCGTGCCCGAATAGTCGGGGTAGATGTCCACGTCGCCCGCCCGCAGCGCGTTCCAGACGATGCGGGTCCCGCCCAGTTCCCGCCGGTGCACGACTGCCTGACCGGTCTCGGTGGCGACCGCCGCCTTCGCGACCTCGCCCAGTATGACCGACTCGGTAAAGACCTTTGACGCTACGGTGAGTTCCGCCCTGGCAGGAACGGCGAACAGGAAGAGAGCGAGAAGCAGGGCGCCTCCCGATGTGGAAAAGAGACTCACAACGCCGCCTCCGCGGTCACGAATTCCGTCACGAACGCGTCCGCCGGCCTGTCCTCGAAATCCGAAAAGCTGCCCTTTTGCACCACTTTGCCGTCGCGCATCAGCACCAGACGGTCGGAAAAAAAGCGCGCTTCCGACAGGCTGTGCGTGACGAGCACCGCCGTCTTGCCCAGCCGTGCGATGATCGCCTTGAGTTCGCGCGCCAGATCCGCCCGGATGACGGGATCGAGCGCCGACAAGGGCTCATCGAGTAACAGGACTTCCGGCTTCAGCATCAGCGCGCGCATGATGCCGACGCGCTGTCGCTGGCCACCGGACAGTTCCGCCGGATAGCGATCGAGCTGGTCCGCCTTCAACCCGGTCAGATCGGCCAGTTCCTCGACCCGTCCATCCACCTCCATGCCGCGTTCGCGCGCCATCAGCGTGGCATTGCCGCGCGCCGTCAGATGCGGAAACAGGCCGCCCTCCTGAACCACATAGCCGATACGGTGGCGCACGGCCTGCCAGTCCGTCACCGGCTCGCCGTCGAAGCGGACCTCTCCCTCCGGCCGGACGAGCCCGGCCAGAACACGGAGCAGCGTCGATTTTCCCGACCCCGACGGACCGATAAGGACCAACGTCGCGCCCGGTTCGACGGCCAGATCGACCGGCGCGAGCGCGGTCGTGGAACCGTAGCGGACACTGACGTTTTGGAGGGAAAACATGAACGCGGCGAGCCTTGGCGAAGCGTGCGCGATTTGCAAGCATGGCAAGTCTTGTGTTGCTTCAATGCAACACTATGTCTGTCGGGCAACTTATAAAGCGGGACCGTAGCCTCATGAACATCGAACAGTTTTCCGACCGCGCGAAGGGCTTCCTGCAGGCCGCGCAGACGGTCGCCATCCGCGAAAGTCATCAGCGCGTCGCGCCAGTGCACATCATGAAAGCGCTGCTGGACGACGAGCAGGGCATGGCGTCCGGCCTGATCCAGAAGGCGGGCGGCGATACCGGGACGGCGGCTCGGCTGACCGACCAGGCGCTCGCGAAGATCGCCAAGGTGTCCGGTTCCGGTGCGCAGGACGTCGCCTGGGACAATGACTCGGTGCGGGTCCTTACGCAGGCCGAAGAGAATGCGAAGAAGGTCGGCGACAGTTTCGTCACCGTGCAGCAGATGCTGCTCGCCCTGGCGCTCGCGCCGGGCGATACGGGGACGATCCTGAAGACGGCCGAGGTCACGGCGAAAGGCCTGAACGAGGCGATCCGCGACCTCACTGGCGGCCGCACGGCCGACACGGCGGGCGCGGAAGCCCAATATGACGCGCTGAAGAAGTTCGCGCAGGACCTGACGGAGAAGGCGCGCGCCGGAAAGATCGACCCGATCATCGGCCGCGACGAGGAAATCCGCCGGACGATCCAGGTGCTTGCGCGCCGCACCAAGAACAATCCCGTGCTGATCGGCGATCCCGGTGTCGGCAAGACCGCCATCGCCGAGGGTCTGGCGCTGCGCATCGCCAATGGCGACGTCCCCGACGGCATCAAGGACCGGACCCTGATGTCGCTCGACATGGGCGCGTTGATCGCGGGCGCGAAATATCGCGGCGAGTTCGAGGAGCGGCTGAAAGGCGTCATCGATGAGGTGAAGGGCTCGGACGGCGACATCATCCTCTTCATCGACGAGATGCATACGCTGGTCGGCGCCGGGAAGTCCGACGGTGCCATGGATGCGGCCAACCTGATCAAGCCGGCCCTGGCGCGGGGTGAGTTGCATTGCGTGGGCGCCACGACGCTGGATGA
>JBCCAC010000210.1:0-4812 GCA_039815015.1 Pseudomonadota bacterium
ATCATCTCGCCCGACGGTTATGTCGTCACCAATAATCATGTCGTCACGGCGCAGAACCGCTCGACGCCCGTCGATACGATCACGGTCACGCTGGGCGATGATCGCGAGTTCGAGGCGCGCATTATCGGCCGCGACCTCGAAACCGATCTCGCGCTCCTCAAGGTCGAGGGCGAGAACCTGCCCTATGTCCGCTTCGGCAATTCGGATCAGGTGCGCGTCGGCGACTGGGTGGTCGCGATCGGCAATCCGTTCGGCCTGGGCGGCACCGTGACGGCGGGTATCGTATCGGCCCTGCAGCGCGGCATTTCGAATAACCCGCTGGAACGGTTCATCCAGACGGACGCCAGCATCAACCGCGGCAATTCCGGCGGTCCGATGTTCGACCTCAACGGCAACGTCATCGGCATCAACACGGCGATCTTCAGCCCGACGGGCGGCAATGTCGGCATCGGCTTTGCCGTGCCCGCCAGCCAGGCCGAGCCGGTCATCAATCAGCTGCGCCAGATGGGCCGCGTCCGGCGCGGGTTCCTGGGCGTCCAGATCCAGCGTGTGACGGAAGACATCGCCGCCGCCTTTGGCCTGCCGGAAGATCGCGGTGAGATCGTCGCCAGCGTCGAGCCGGGCGGCCCGGCGGACAAGGCCGGCATTCGCGAAGGCGACATCATCGTCAAGGTGAATGATCAGGAGGTGACGGACACCAACAATCTCTCCTTCCTGATTTCCAACAGCGCCATCGGCAGCCGTGTTCCGATCGAACTGATCCGCGACGGCGATCGCCGGACGGTGACCGCGACCCTCGGCGAACGGCCGCAGCCGCAGGCCGCCGCCGTCGACATGGACGAGGAGCCCGACCTGCCGGCAGAGGACGCGCCGGGCCAGAAGGCCGCGCGCCAGTCGCTCGGGATCACGCTGACCGAACTCACGCCGGACATCCGCTCGCAGCTGAGGCTAGACGAGGATCTGGAAGGCGTCGTCGTCGCCGGCGTCGACCGCAACAGCGATGCCGCCAAGAAAGGCATCGGACGGGGTGCGGTGATCGTGTCCATCGACAGAAAGCCGACCCGGACCGCCGCGGAAGCGGCCGCCGCCGTCGCCGCCGCGCAGGCCGCCGGCCGCGATACGGTCGCGCTGTTCGTCCAGCGCCGCGGGGCGCCGTCACCGCAGTTCGTTGGCGTGAAGATGACCGCCCGCGACGAGGAATAGGCGCGCCGTCCCGCTGCGGGGAGGCGTGATTTGCCTCCCCGTCGCCGCCCCTCTACACCGCCCTCTGACTGGTTCGGGGGAGCGTAGCGATGGCGAGCATCATCATCGGCAAGGGCGGCGAAACGCGGCAGGACATGCTGCTGTCGCGCGCGAACCGGCACGGGCTGATCGCCGGCGCGACCGGAACCGGCAAGACGGTCACGCTGCAGATCCTTGCCGAAGGCTTCAGCCGCGCCGGCGTCCCGACGTTCCTGTCCGACGTGAAAGGCGATCTGTCCGGGCTCGCCATGCCGTGGACGAAGGCGTTCAAGCATCATGACGCGCTGATCGAGCGCGCCGAAACCATCGGCCTCGACGATTACGCCTATGAACCGATGCCGGTCACCTTCTGGGACCTGTTCGGGGAGCAGGGCCATCCCGTCCGGGCGACGATCAGCGAGATGGGGCCGCTCCTGCTATCGCGGCTGATGGGCCTTAACGATACGCAGGAGGGCGTTCTCACCATCGCCTTCCGCATCGCCGACGAGGAGGAAATGGTCCTTCTCGACCTAAAGGACCTGCGCGCGATGCTGACCTGGCTCGGCGACAATGCCGCGGACGTGAAGACGCGCTACGGCAATGTGTCCAAGGCCTCGATCGGCGCCATTCAGCGCCGCCTGCTGCAATTGGAGGAACAGGGCGGCGAGGCGTTCTTCGCGGAACCGGCGCTCGACATCGCCGATTTCATGCGAACGGCGGACGATGGCCGCGGCATGGTCAACATCCTCGCCGCCGACCGGCTGATGCAAAGCCCGCGTCTCTACGCGACGTTCCTGCTCTGGCTGTTGAGCGAACTGTTCGAAATGCTGCCTGAGGTCGGCGATCCGGACAAGCCGAAGCTCGTCTTCTTCTTCGACGAGGCCCATCTGCTGTTCGACGAGGCGCCCAAGGCACTGGTCGACAAGATCGAACAGGTCGTGCGCCTGATCCGGTCGAAGGGCGTCGGCGTCTTCTTCATCACGCAGAATCCCGGCGACGTTCCCGACGAGGTCTCGGGGCAACTCGCACACCGGGTGCAGCACGCGCTGCGGGCGTTCACGCCGAAGGAGCAGAAGGCGATCCGCGCGGTCGCCGACACGTTCCGGCCAAACCCGAACGTCGACGTCCGGAAGGAGGTCACCGAGCTGAAGACCGGCTGGGCGCTGACCTCCGTCCTGACCGAGGACGGCGCGCCGACGCCTGTCGAGAAGACCATGATCCGGCCGCCGCGCTCACGCCTCGGACCGCTGACGAAGGCCGAACGCACGGCGGTGATGGCGGCGAGCGATCTGGGCGCGAAATATCGGGACGCGGTCGACCGGGAAAGCGCCTATGAAATCCTGGCCAAACGCGCCGAAGATGCCGCCGAAGCGGCCGCGCTGGAACGCGACGAGGACGAGGCGAGAGCGGTCCGCAAGCCGGGACGAAAGGCGAAGTCGGGCGGTCTTCTGGGCCGGGTGTTCGGAAAAGTGGCGACGGCGGTCGTCGGCGCCGTGGCGGCGAAAGCGGCGCGGGATTTCGGCAGCCGGCTGGCCGGCGGAACCGCCAGCAAGCGGCGCAAGTCCGCGACCGCCAGCGCCGTCGGCACCGGCGGATCGCAGCTGGGCTATGAAATCGGCAAGGCACTCGGCGGGACGACCGGCGGCCGCATCGGCCGCGGCGTCCTCGGCAGCTTTTCCCGCACCATGGCGAAGAATCTGAAGCTCTGACGCGTTTGCGGGCTTGTTCGACTTGGCCGTCCGGCAATCTGAATCAGCTACCGGACGGCGAGGCGGTCTTATTCCGCCGCCTGCTGCGCGGGCTGGTAGCCCAGCACGGCCTTCGTCTCCAGGAATTCGCCGAACGCGTGATCGCCCCATTCGCGGCCATTGCCTGACATTTTATAGCCGCCGAAGGGGGCCATGAAGTCGGGGTCGGCGCCGTTGATGTTGACCTGTCCGGCGCGCAGGCGGCTGGCCACGTCGCGCGCCTTGTCGAGGTCGGTGGACTGAACATAGGCGGCGAGGCCGTATTCGGTGTCGTTGCCGTCCTCAATCGCCTGGTCGAGATCGTCATATCCGAGCATGGAGACCACAGGTCCGAAGATTTCTTCCTTCGCGATGGTCATGTCGTTGGCGACGTTCGCGAACACGGTGGGCTTGACATAATAGCCCTTGTCGAGGCCGTCGGGCCGTCCGGTGCCGCCGGTTACCAGTTCCGCGCCCTCGTCGATGCCCTTCTTGATGAGAGCCTGGATCTTGTCGAACTGGGTTTCGGACACGACCGGGCCCATGCGCGCATTGCCATTGGGATCGCCGGGCGCCCAGCCCTCCGCAGCTTCTTTCGCGACCGCCTTCGCCTCGTCCATGCGGGCCTTCGGGACGAACATGCGCGTCGGCGCATTGCACGACTGGCCGGAGTTCATCATCACCCCCGCGACGCCGCGTCCGACCGCCTCGCCGAACCCGTCATCATCGAGGAGGATATTAGGCGATTTCCCGCCCAGTTCCTGATGCACGCGCTTCACCGTCGGCGCCGCGACCGTCGCGACGGCGACGCCCGCGCGGGTCGAGCCGGTGAAGCTGACCATGTCGATGTCCGGGTGCTTGGAAAGCGCGCTGCCGACCGTCGGCCCGTCGCCATTCACCATGTTGAAGACGCCCTTCGGCACGCCGGCCGCATCGAGAACCTCGGCCAGCAGATAGGCGCTGAACGGCGCGATTTCCGACGGTTTCAGGACCATGGTGCAGCCCGTGGCGAGTGCCGGCGCCACCTTGCAGGCGATCTGGTTGATCGGCCAGTTCCAGGGTGTGATGAAGGCGCAGACGCCGATCGGTTCCTTGACTATTGCCGTCGTCCCGCGCTCCTCCTCGAAGCTGTAGCCCTTCAGGACCTCCATCGCCGTATTGAAATGCGCGATGCCGAGCGCGGCCTGTGCCGTCGAAGACAGCCAGGCCGGGGCGCCCATTTCCTCGGTAATCGCCTTCGCGATCTCGTCCTGCCGCTTCTGATACTCGCCCATGATCGCGCCCAGAAGCCCGATACGTTCGTCGCGTGAGGTACGAGAAAAGCTGCGGAACGCGGTCCTGGCGGCGGCGACGGCGCGGTCGACGTCCGCCGCGGTGCCCATGGCGATCTTGCCGGCCGGTTCCTCCGTCGCCGGATTGATGACGTCCGTGACCGAAGCGCCGGAAGAGGGCGCGGTCCATTCGCCGTCGATGTAGAATTTTGTGTAGTCGCGCATCAGGGAGTCTCCTTCGCGAACGCAGACTATAGACCGCGGGCGATCCGGTCGCCTCCCACTCGCGAGGGGTGGTCTTCCCTGGGATAGGGAGGTGGCCGCGTAGCGAGTCTTTGCCGCGAATAGTTATCTCGCTTGTCGGCAGCCCCCTCCACCGCCGTACCGGCGGTCCCCCTCCCCGGTCCGGGGAGGATTACCCCGCAAACAGCGACAGCGCCGCGGCCGTCATCGCTTCGGTGCCGACGGGGACGGCCGTTTCGGCATCGGGCGCCCATTTCGACGAATGCAGCGAAGGCAGTTTCGTCATGTCGCCGCCAACCGCCTCGATCGCTTCGGCCGGGACCGCGCCCAGCCAGAACAATGTCGATTCG
>JBCCAC010000122.1:0-7086 GCA_039815015.1 Pseudomonadota bacterium
ATTTTGGATATTCACTATAGTGAGTACCTGAAAAAATGAGCGCGAAAGGGCGTACGGATGTGCCGAAGATCGTCGACTGGTACATGTCGGGCCAGATCGAAATCGACCCGATGATCACGCACAAGCTGGACCTGGATGACATCAACAAGGCGTTCGAGATGATGCATGCGGGCGAGAGCATCCGGTCGGTCGTGGTTTACTGAGGGGCATACGGGGCGGTTACCTGCGCCGTAGACGATCCGGCCCTATTCGTATCTGAGCGCGTCGATCGGGCTGAGCTTCGCGGCCCGGCTGGCGGGGTAGAGGCCGAAGCCGAGGCCGACGGCCGCCGCGACCCCGATGGCGAGTGCGACCATGCCCGGGCTGATCGCGATCGGCCAGTCGGGAAGGACGCCACGCAGGGCCAGAGCGCCGCCGCCGCCGATGGCGAGGCCGATGAGGCCGCCCAATATGCAAAGCACGATCGCCTCGACGAGGAACTGCATGCGAATGTCGCGCCGGCGCGCCCCGACGGCCATTCTGAGCCCGATCTCCCGCGTGCGCTCGGTCACCGAGACGAGCATGATGTTCATGATCCCGATGCCGCCGACGACGAGCGATATGGACGCGACGCCGGCAAGGCCGATGCGGAAGCCGCCGAGAATGGTTTCCGCCGAGCGCAACTGCTCTTCCATCGAGAAGACCGAGATATCCGCGAGTTCCTCTTCGTCGACGCGGTAACGCTGCCGCATGAGCTGTTCGGTATCGGCCTTCGCCCGGGACATGTCGGTGCCTTCCGCGAACGAGACGAAAATGACCTGGACGGCATCGGGCGGACCCGCCTGGTCGCCGCCGCCCGAAATACGCCGGCGCGCGGTCGCGATGGGCGTGACGACGATGTCGTCCTGATCGTTGCCGAGGCCGCCGCCCTTCGCGCCCAGAAGACCGATGACGGTCATCGGCGTCCCGTTCGCGCGGAACGTCAGCCCGACCGGATCGACGGCACAGAACAGGTCCTCGCGGATCGTATCGCCGATGATCGCGACCTTCGCGCCCGATCGCGCCTCGGCCTCGGTAAAGTTGCGGCCCGAGACGATGTCCCAATTGTTGACGGCCACGAAATCGCGGTCGGCCCCGGTGACCGTAGTCGGGCGATTTTCATTGCCGGCGATGATCTGGATGGACTTGGTCAGCTGGGGACTGGCGGCGACGACGCCCCGCACCTCGCGCTCGATCGCCTGCGCGTCGCGCTCCGTCAGCGTACCGGTTGCCGAACGGGCGCCGCCGCGCCGCGCCGATTCGGCCTGCGGCAGGACAATGAGAAGATTGGTGCCGAGCGCGTTCACCTGATTGACGACCAGACCCTGAAGGCCGTTGCCGAGTGCGACCATCAGGATGACCGCGCCGACACCGATGATGATGCCGAGCGTCGTCAGGATGGAGCGCATCAGATTTGTCCGGAGTGCGGTCAGCGCGATGAGGATGTTGTCGAGGACATTCATGTCTCCCGTTCCCGGCCTCCGTCGAGATCGGGCGGCGCCTCCTCCGGCGCCACCGGCAGGCGGTAGTCCTCGCCCAGCCACTTCAGAAGATCGCGGTCCCGGCAGCGGCGCGAGCAGAATGGCGCGTGATCCGGCGCCACCGGATCGCCGCAAAGCGGGCAGGCATCAGAGCGCGTGGACATCGCCCCACCATAGGGCGTCATCGCCGTGACGCACCAGCCGGATCGTCGCGGCGGTCCGGCGGGCAAGCTCTGCCGTCAGTTCGCGTCGTGCTTCCAGCCAGGTGATGACCGCATCGCCTGCCCGCAGCTCCATATTCCGAATGGGGCGCGGCGCTCGACCTGTTGCGCCGCTGCGTTCCGCGCGGCGCAACAGGTCGAGCGCCGCACTGTCGACCGGCCGGTTCTGCACCCATTCCAATATCGAAGGCCGCCGACGTGGTCTGATGACTTGTAGCAGGCCGAATCCATTGACGCCGGTTCGTTCAAAGGGCGGCGGCAGCGCCTCGTCGAGCGCGGCGGCAGCGGCGTTTCGGGCGGTCTTGCCTTCGACGCTCGGCAGGTCGATCAGGATCGACCCGGCAATCCCCAGCCGCCGGATCGCGTGCCCGGCCGCCATCGCCCCCCGGACGGCGAGGTCGTCAGGTGCCAGCGCGCCATCGACATCGATCGTCGTGCCGGCAGGTGTCGGCACGATCGAAAGCAGACCACCGGAAAATGCGACGATGCCAGTGCGCGCCTCTTCGATCAGGAGATCCCAGTCGTCCGGGTCCAGCGCGGGCCTTGCTGTCTCCGTCTCCGCCTCCGCTCGTTCTGAAGATATGTCGGCGATCCGTTCTCCGGGGTCGATGACCGCCCCCTTCGCATCGCGCATGCGCCCGCGCTCCGGTACCGGTTCGCGGACGATGCGAATGTCGACGCGCTGACCTGCGGTCGCGCCGGATGGCCATCGGTCCAAGAGGACCGTCCGTTCGCCGACACGCGCCTCGGCCCCGCCGGCGGCAAGTCGCTTTACCAGCCGCGCCGCATGGCAGGTGCCGTGGCGAAACGCATCGCCGCGGTCGATCGCGGCTTCGATAATGCGGCCGTCTTCCATATCGCAGATGCGCGTTTCGCCGATCCCGGCGACGACGCGCCGCTCACACATCGAAGCCGGCATGAAGGAGGAGTCCGCGGACTTCGTAGAGCGGCAGGCCGACGACCCCGCTATAGCTTCCCGATATGAAATCGACGAGCGCGGCCGCGCGGCCCTGAATGGCGTAGCCGCCCGCCTTTCCGATGCCTTCGCCGGCACAGACATAGGCGTCGATCTCGTCCGCGCTCAAGCGTTTGAACCGAACTGCCGTCTCGGATCGCCGCGCGCGACAGGATCCGTCGGGGGCGATCAGCGCGACGGCGGAATGAACGCGGTGCCGGCGCCCGGACAGCATGTTCAGACAGGTCGTTACCGTCCTCTCGTCATTGGCGGGCGGCAGGATGCGGCGGCCGACCGCGACGGTCGTGTCGCCGGCGAGCACATATTCGCCCGGTTCCCGCGCCACCGCCGCGGCCTTTTCCGCCGCAAGCCGTTCGGCATAGACGCGCGGCAGCTCGCCGGGCCGCGGCGTCTCGTCGATATCCGGGCTTTGGATGCGGTCCGGGACGATGCCGATCTGCGCGAGGAGGTCGCGGCGCCGCGGACTTGAAGATGCGAGGACCAGGCGCGGCGCGCCCGTCCCGGCGCTCATTTGAAGCGGTAGGTGATGCGGCCCTTGGTCAGGTCATAGGGCGTCAGTTCGACGAGCACCTCGTCGCCGACGAGGACGCGGATGCGGTTCTTGCGCATCTTCCCGGCCGTGTGGCCCAGCACCTCATGGCCGTTTTCCAGCATGACACGGAACATCGCATTCGGCAGCAGTTCCGTCACCTTGCCGTTCATCTCGATGAGTTCTTCTTTGGCCATTCGGCTCCCAATGATCGTTTCTTGCCCTCCGCCGGGCGGCGGCTTCCTCCCTCAAATGGGGACCGAAGGCAAGGTTTACGAGGCCGGCATGTGGTGCCAGCTGATCTTGGTGCCGTGCGGGTGCGCGTCCGCCAGATGCTCGTCACGACCGCCTGGCCAGCTTTTCAGCCGTAAGGTCGGTGCGATCCTGCCATCCTCATACTCGTCCTCGAACCTCAGCCAGAAGAGCGGCGCCCCGGCTGTCGCCGCATGTCCCTGCCGCTCCATATGCGCCGTAATGCGGCGCTTCGAATCTTCCGGAAAATACTGGAAGGCGATCGTGTGGAAGACGATCGTGGCACGGTCCTTCTGCGGTGAGATATGCGCGTCCACCCAGTCGGCCGCGTCGGCGGCATCGAGCCGGATGGGATGGCGGGCAGCGAGATCGAGCGCCGCTTCCAGCCGCGCGACCCGTTCGGGCTGGTCCGGCCAGCAATAGGCCATCAGCCGCTTGCGCACGGCCGGATCGCTTACATCGAGTGGATTGATGTCTACGCCGCTTCGGGAGGCGATCTCCACCGGGGCGATGACGGGCGCGGCTCCGGACCAGTCGGGCGCCAGCCATACCGCACCGTACTTCTCGCCGGCGCGCGTGCCGCCGAAATCATAGGCAAAGCGGTCGAGGTGCAGGTTCAGCCCGGCGCTCGCGCCCAGTTCGAACAGGCGCAGCGGCAGCCCGGTTCGCGCCGCGATCAGCATCAGCGCGGGATATATGACGGCGGCGCGCCCGACCTCGTTCGTCTGCGGCGCAGCATCCAGCCATGTCGCAAGCTCGGCGTCGATCTGCGGCAGAATCTCGGCCAGAACCCGTTCGATTTCCGCCTGCGAGGGCAGGGAATTGGGCGGATAAAGAGCAGCGAGCGCGGGTGAGTCGCCAGTGCGGCGGATCGCGTTCAGGCCGCCGGTTATGCGGATGGGCACCGCATCGGCCTTAGGATCGCCGGTCCAGCCAAGCACGCGTCGGCCGGTTTCCGTCGTCTCGTCAAGGACATCGGCAAGCGCCCGCCCCAGCGCGCCCATTAAAGGCGATCGCATCTGCGCCCAGCCGTCCGCCCATGTTCGAAACAGGGTACGGACGGCGGGCTCCACGCTCAGCGGCGTCCGCGCAGACGTCTTGCGTTGGCCGTCGCGCGGGCGTGGACCGGTTTCAGCATGCGCTCGGCCGCCTCCATCGGGTCGCGGGCACGCCCCGCATCGGCGAGACCGCGGCCGAAGGCGTCCAGCTTTTCAGGCATCATGCGGCCGATCTCGTGCAGATCGGCGTACATCGGATTTTCCGCCGCGCCGTAGAGAATGCCGGCGCGCTTGGCGAGGACGACCGCGCTGGCGGCCATCGTCTCGTTCCACATGCGGCCGAAATCGAACGCGCGCATTGCGCCTGTGAACGGATTCATCGCGTCGGTCAGTGTCATCATGTCCCATGTCCCCCCGGTGCGCCCGCCTTTGCGACGGTGCCTGCCGCCGCTATAGCAGCGCGCTTTCCATTAAGCGAACGAACATGAATGACAGCCTTATCTTCGCCGTGCCGAAGGGGCGCATCCTCGCCGAGGCGCTGCCGCTGATGGCGCGCGCCGGCATCGAACCGGAGCCGGCGTTCCACGATCCGAAGGTGCGCGCGCTGAAATTCGCAACCAATGTCGACGGGCTGTCGATCATCCGGGTGCGCGCGTTCGATGCCGCGACGTTCGTCGCGCATGGCGCGGCGGACTTCGGTATCGTCGGCAACGACGTCATCATGGAATTCGGCTATGAAGCGCTCTACGCGCCCGTCGATCTCGGTATCGGCGGTTGCCGGCTGTCGCTCGCGGAACCGGCCGAGATGGCGGCCGCGGACGATCCGAAAAGCTGGAGCCATGTCCGCGTCGCGACGAAATATCCGAATGTCACCAGCCGGCATTTCGCGGCGCGGGGTGTCCAGGCGGAGTGCGTGAAACTGAACGGTGCGATGGAACTGGCGCCGTCGCTCGGCCTCGCGCACCGCATCGTCGATCTCGTCTCGTCCGGTCAGACGCTGAAGGACAATGGCCTTGTCGAGGTCGAGACGATCGCGGACGTGACCTCGCGGCTGATCGTCAGCCGGCCCGCCTTCAAGCGCAAGGCCGAGGCCTTGACCGGCTGGCTCGCGCGGTTCCGGGATGCGGCGGCACCGGTCGATGCTTAGGCTGGACGCCGCCGATGCGGATTTCGCGGCCCGGTTCGCCGTCTTCGTCGAGGCGGGTCGCGAGCCGGCGACGGACGTCGCCGATACGGTGCGGGACATACTCGCGCGGGTTCGGGCGGAGGGGGATGCCGCGCTCCTCGACCTGACGCGCCGGTTCGATCGCATCGATATCGACACCGAGACGCTGATGATCCGCGCGGACGAGATCGATGCGGCGGTCGCCGAGGTCGATGCCGATCTGATGGGGGCGCTCGACCTTGCGGCCACACGGATCGAGGAGTTCCACCGGGCGCAGGTGCCGGCCGGACACGAGCAGACCGATGGCGACGGCAATCGTACCGGCTGGCGCTACACGCCGGTCGATGCCGCCGGCCTTTACATTCCGGGTGGCCGTGCGACCTATCCCTCCTCCGTGCTCATGAATGCGATCCCGGCGAAGGTCGCGGGGGTCGGACGCCTCGCCATGGTGACGCCGACGCCGGACGGGCGGCTGAACCCGCTCGTCCTGGCAGCGGCGAGGCGCGCCGGTGTCGACGAAATCTACCGCGTCGGCGGGGCGCAGGCGGTTGCCGCGCTGGCGTTCGGGACGGCAACCATCGCGCCGGTCGATGTCATCACCGGGCCGGGCAACGCCTTCGTCGCCGAGGCGAAGCGGCAGCTTTACGGCCGCGTCGGCATCGACATGGTGGCGGGGCCGTCGGAAATCCTGATCGTCGCCGACGCGGGCGCCGATGCCGACATTCTGGCGGCCGATCTTCTCAGCCAGGCCGAGCACGACCCCTCGGCGCAGGCGATCCTGATCACGGACGATGCGACGCTCGCCGCGCGCACCGCCGCCGCCGTCGAGACCGCGTTTTCGGAAATCGCCACGGCTGAAGCGGCGCGCGAAAGCTGGGCGGCGCATGGCGCGATCATTACCGTGGCCACCCTCGCCGATGCCGTCCCGCTGATCGATGCTCTGGCGCCCGAGCATCTGGCGCTCGCCGTCGCCGATCCGGCGGCGCTGTTTGCGCGCGTCCGGCATGCGGGCAGCGTCTTCATGGGCTATCTGACGCCGGAGGCCATCGGCGATTACGTCGCCGGGCCGAACCACACGCTGCCCACCGGACGAAGGGCGCGCTTTTCCAGCGGGCTGGGCGTCGCGGACTTCATGAAACGGACGACGTTTCTCGACTGTTCGGCCGCCGGCCTCGCTGCCATCGGTCCGGCCGCCGCGCGGCTCGCGGATGCCGAGGGCTTGCCGGCACATGCTCTGTCGGTGCGGCGAAGGCTTTAATCGTGTTCGCGGCTGAGGCCGCTAAGCCCCCGTGCCGCCCCGCGGTTCAAGCCTGACTTCGGAATTCCCGGACGACCTCAAGAAACGCATCGCCAAACCGGTCGAGTTTCGTTGCGCCGACGCCGCCGATGCGCGCCAGATCGTCGTGCGTCACCGGTTTCGTGGCCGCGATTTCCGCGAGCGTTGCG
>JBCCAC010000199.1:0-5049 GCA_039815015.1 Pseudomonadota bacterium
CGGTCGCCGCACCGACCGCCCCATCGCGCGGCTTGATGGCGAAATAGCCCTGCTGCGCCGAGCGAATGCCGGCGACCGTCGCGCCCGAATCCCGTGCGAACTGTTCCGCCGCGGCGCGCGCATCGCCCGTCGCCTCGGCAATCATTTCGGGTTTCAGGTCGGTGAGGCGCGTAAAGCTGTAGACCATGGCGGGGCCGGCATCCTCGATCGCGACGCCTGCCTCTAACAGGTCGCCCTGCGCGGCGTAGGCGGCACGGGCGCGGGCGATATCGTTCGTCGCCAGCCGCAGCGTCTGGCGCACCTGCACGTTGCGGCCGCCGCTATTCGCCCACTGGCTGACCGACAGGCCCGCCGCCTCGATCGCATCGGCAGCGAAGCCCTGCCGCGCCAGGAAACGCCGGACCGAAGTTTCCATTTCGACGGCATCGGCCTTCACGGCGGTGAAATCGCGGCCCTGCGCGGCAAAGCGGATGGTCCAGGTGGCGAGGTCCGCTTCCACATCGCGCTCGGCGAGGCCGCGCACCGTCACCGCGCGGTCGGCAAGACGCGCCCGGGTCAGGCCGTCGCCCAGCAGATAGCCACCAGCGACCATCCCGAGCGCCAGGACCACCGCCGCCACCAGAATTGTCACACCGCGCGTCATCATGATCTCCGATCTGGCGCGCACCTCCGGCAGCGCCTAGGAGCCATCATCATGGCCCGTTCCGACTTCCGTTTCCACCACCCGATGCGCGTACGCTACGCCGAATGCGACATGCAGGGCGTCGTCTTCAACTCGCGCTACCTCGAATATCTCGATGTGGGCATTTCCGAATATTGGCGCACCGTCGGCATGTTCGCGGGCGACACGAAGGGGCTGGAATTCCACGTCGCACGCAATCTCTGCGATTATCGCCGGCCGCTGGTGATGGACGAGGAATTCGACATCTGCCTGACGATGGCGCGGATCGGGCGATCTTCGATGACGACGCGCTGGGAAATCCATCCGCGCGGCGGCGAGGAAATCTGCGCGCTGGGCGAGACCGTCAACGTCCATGTCGCCGAAGTCCGCGGTGCACCGGCGCCGGTGCCGGACGCCGTCGTCCGCATGTTCGAAACCTATGAGGGCCGTGCGCTGCGCGCGGAGAGGAAGGCCGCATGAATTACCTGCATACCATGGTCCGCGTATCGGACCTCGATGAGTCGCTTCACTTCTATCGGCTGGTCGGTCTGGAGGAGGTCCGGCGGCACGAGGTCGAGGCCGGCCGTTTCACGCTCGTGTTCCTGCGCGCGCCCGGCGACACGGAAAAAGGCCGCGCCGAGGTCGAACTGACCTACAATTGGGATCCGGAAAACTATGATGGCGGCCGGAATTTCGGTCATCTCGCCTATCGCGTCGACAATATCTACGAAAGCTGCCAGCGCCTGATGGACGGCGGCGTCACCATCAACCGGCCGCCGCGCGATGGCCATATGGCGTTCGTGCGCTCGCCCGATGGCATCTCGATCGAGCTGTTGCAGGCCGGAGACGCGCTGCCAGCGGCGGAACCATGGGCCTCGATGGAAAATACCGGCAGCTGGTAGCGGTACAGGCGCTATAAATCAGGCGAAAGCGGCGCGCAGACCATCGATGACGAACTGCGACGCCAGCGCCGCGAGGATGACGCCCAGAAGGCGCGTCAGCATCGCCTCCATCTTCGGCCCGAGCAGTTTCAGGAGCGGCCCGGCGGCGAGTAACGCTGCCAGCGTCAGCATGAGGACGACGCCAAGCGCCGCAAAGACGACGCCGCGTTCCGGCACGGTACCGGCCTCGCTCATCAGCAGCATCAGCGCGGCGATCGAGCCCGGCCCGGCGATCATAGGGATGCCCATGGGGAAGACCGAGACATCCTCGACCTCCGGATCGCCGGCGGCTTCCTGCG
Organism: Pseudomonadota bacterium; assembly: GCA_039815015.1. GTDB lineage: Bacteria > Pseudomonadota > Alphaproteobacteria > Sphingomonadales > Sphingomonadaceae > Pacificimonas. The sequence goes on from JBCCAC010000199.1 coordinate 1,902, forward strand.
CCCGGTTTTCCCGCCGCTCCGTGCGTTTTTCGAAGACCATTTCCAGCGCGATGATGAACAGCATGATGCCGCCCGCCACGCGAAACGCATCGAGCGAAATGCCGAGCGCACCCAGGAGCGGACGGCCGAAAAAGGCGAAGACGATCAGAACCCCGCTGGCCACCAGAATCGTCCGCCAGGCCATCGCCCGCCGCGCCCTGGCGTCGGCCGCGGCCGTCAGCCCGGAAAAGATCGGCGCGCAACCCGGCGGGTCGATGACGACGAACAGCGTCGCGAAGGCGGAAACGAACAGCTCCCAAAGCTCGGGTGTCATGGACGGCGGCGCATCATAGCCCGGCCGGCGCCGGCAGATCCGCACGCCGATGCGCGGCGACGAGCGTGTTGCGAAGCAGGACGGCGATGGTCATCGGTCCGACCCCGCCCGGAACGGGCGTGATGGCGCCCGCGACGTCCTGCGCCTCCGCGAAGGCGACGTCGCCGACCAACCGGGTCTTGCCCGGACCACGTTCCGGTGCGTCGATCCGGTTGATGCCCACGTCGATGACGGTCGCGCCGGGCTTGACCCAGGCGCCGCGGATCATCTCGGGGCGACCGACCGCTGCCACCAGAATGTCCGCGCGGCGACAGAGCGCAGGCAAATCTGCCGTGCGCGAATGCGCGATGGTCACGGTCGCGTTCCGGGCAAGGAGCAGCTGGGCCATCGGCTTGCCGACAATGTTGGAGCGCCCGACGACCACGGCATCGAGACCGGAAAGATCCGGCCCACGCACATCCTCAACCAGGAGCGCGCAGCCGTGCGGCGTACAGGGGACGAGCCCGTCGAGCCCCGTCGCCAGGCGGCCGGCATTGACGGTCGTGAAGCCGTCGACATCCTTTGCGGGCGCGATCGCCTCTATGATGCGCGTCTCGTCGATGTGATCCGGTAGCGGCAACTGCACCAGAATGCCGTCGACCGCATCGTCGCCGTTCAGCCGTTCGACGAGCGCGAGGAGGTCGGCTTCGCCGGTATCGGCGGGCAGGCGATGTTCGAAACCGGCCATGTTCGCTTCGGCGACCGCACGGCCCTTGGCGCCGACATAGACCGCGCTGGCGGCGTCATCGCCGACAAGGACGACCGCCAGCCCGGCCTTGCGCCCGGCCGCGACCGCGAAATCCGCTGCCGCAATGGCGACGTCGGCGCGCAACGCAGCCGCACGGGCCTTGCCATCGATGATGCTCGCGGCCGCCATCACGTTTGCCTTAGGCGAGGAGGTCCATGACGAGCGCGGGCACCAGACGCTGCAGCAGGATCAAGCCGAGAATGACGACCATCGGTGACAGGTCGATGCTACCGAGATCGGGCATCACACGCCGGATCGGTCGGTAGACCGGCGCCGTCAGCCGCTCGATGCCCATGGCCAGCGAGCGCACGAAATCGTTCGACAGGTTGATGACGTTGAAGGCGATCAGCCAGCTGAGGATCACCTGGGCGAAGATGATCCAGATGGCGATCTGGCACAGCATGACGAAGATATTGAGAATGGCGGCGACCGTGGCGGGCATGAACGAATGTACCGAAACTGGAGATCAGATGCCCCGCTCCTAACGGCCCGCCGCCACCGATCCAAGCGACGTTCGTCGAAGCATCGGCGCGCGCGCTATGGCTGCGGCCCGGTGACATCGTCAGCCGCGTCCTCAGACGTGTCCTCACCGGCAGCCTGCTCAACCGATAATTCTGTATCCTGCGGGTCGAGCGGCAGGAACACCCGCTTCACCACCACGGCCGCACCGACGAGCACGATGAGGAGCGCCGTCACGACGATCAGGCCGAATCTGCGCATCGACATCAGGTGAGCAATGTCTTCAGTGGGATATTCACCTCACTCAGCGCCTCGATATCAGGCGCGATGCGCGCGCGGATCAGTGCCTGCCCCTGCACGAAATCGGCCGGCCGGTTCACGGCGTCGATGGCGATGAGGCGGCCTGTCTTCAGATAGCAGAGCGAGAATTTACCGTCTGCCGGTGCGCCGCGCATCACGAGCCGATCGGCGCCCGCCGTCAGCCCGGCCGTCTGCAGCTTCAGATCATATTGGTTCGACCAGAACCAGGGCAGCGCATCGTAACGTGCCGTGCCACCCGTGATCGCCGTCGCCGCGATCTTCGCCATGTCGTTGGCGTTCTGAACGGATTCGAGGCGGATCGCCTGCCCTTCTGCCCAGTCATTTTCGTGCAGGGCGCAGTCGCCGATGGCGAAGACGTCCGGCAGCGCGGTCCGGCAGGACGGATCGACGCGGACGCCGCCCGGCGCCGGTTCCTCAGGCAGGCCCGCGGCGATCAGCGGTGCGACATTGGGGACGATGCCGATGCCGACGATGACGAGATCGGCCGGCAGGCTTTCGCCGCAGCTGAGCCGCACGCCGCGCACGCGCCCGCCCGCGCCTTCCAGACCGTCGGTCAGGGTTCCGAGCCGAAATTCGACGCCCGCGGCGCGGTGGCGCGCCTCGTAAAATTCCGAGATCGGCGCGCCGGCGACGCGCGCAAGAACGCGGGCTTCCGCCTCGATGACCGTCACCGCCTTGCCGAGCCTAACGAGAACGGCGGCCGCCTCCAGGCCGATATAACCGCCGCCGACGACGACGATACGGGCTGCGCCATCCAGTTCTTCGCGCAATTGCTGCACGTCGGCATGGGTGCGGATCGCGTGGACACCGGAAAGGCCGACATCTGTACCGCAGGGCAGACGGCGCGGATCACCGCCGGTCGCCCAGACGAGCGTCTTATAACCGATGGCCTCGCCCTCGGCGTCGGTCAGCTCATGTCGCTCCGCATCCACAGCCTCAATGCGCGTCGACGGCAGGCGAAAGATATCGCGCTCGTCCCAGAACCGCTCCTGCCGCAGCAGCATGCGGTCGAATGATTTGGTGCCGGCGAGATAGTCTTTCGACAGCGGCGGCCGTTCATAGGGGAGGTCCGGCTCGTCGCCGATCAGACCGATGCGCCCCTCATGCCCCATCTGCCGCAGCGAGATCGCGCACTGCGCCCCGGCGTGACCCGTGCCGACGATAGCGACATCGAAATGATCGAGCTCGGCGGTGATCCGAATATCCTTCCGTCTGCATGATGCCTTGGTATCCGTCGCCTAGCGGGGAAGATGGCATCGCGGCAACCG
>JBCCAC010000343.1:0-2942 GCA_039815015.1 Pseudomonadota bacterium
CCCGTCACCAGGCGCTCCATCACGCGCCACATCCAGCCGGTGCCCTCGCGGCACGGCGTGCACTGGCCGCAGCTTTCATGTTTGTAGAAGTAGGAAATGCGGCTGATCGCGCGGACAATGTCCGTCGATTTGTCCATGACGATGACCGCCGCAGTGCCGAGGCCGGAGCCGAGTTCGCGGAGGCCGTCGAAGTCCATCGGCGCGTCGATGATTTCGGCCGCCGGGACCAGCGGCACGGACGAACCGCCCGGAATGACGGCGAGAAGATTGTCCCAGCCGCCGGTGATGCCGCCGCAATGCGTCTCGATCAGCTCGCGGAAGCTGATCGACATCGCCTCTTCGACGACGCAGGGCCGTTCGACATGACCGGAGATTTGAAAGAGCTTCGTGCCCGAGTTCTTCTCACGCCCGATGCCGGCGAACCAGTCGGCGCCGCGCCGCAGAATGGTCGGGACGACGGCGATGGATTCGACGTTGTTGACCGTCGTCGGCATGCCGTAAATCCCCGCACCCGCGGGGAATGGCGGTTTCAGGCGCGGCTGGCCCTTCTTGCCTTCGAGGCTTTCCAGCATCGCCGTCTCTTCGCCGCAGATATAGGCGCCGGCGCCGCGGTGCATGTAGACGTCGTAATCATAGCCCGACTTCGCCGCGTTCTTGCCGAGGAGACCAGCGTCGTAGGCCTCGTCGATGGCGCGCTGCAGGGCCTCGGCCTCGCGGATATATTCGCCGCGAATGTAGATGTACGCCGCCTTGGCGCGCATGGCGACGCCGGCGATCAGTGCGCCTTCAAGCAGTTTATGAGGATCATGGCGTATGATCTCGCGATCCTTGCACGATCCCGGCTCGGACTCGTCCGCATTGATGACGAGATAGGACGGGCGGTCGGCGGTCGGTTCCTTCGGCATGAACGACCATTTCATGCCGGTCGGGAACCCGGCGCCGCCGCGGCCGCGCAGGCCCGAGGCCTTCACGCGCTCAACCAGTTCGTCGGCACCGAGCGCGACCAGCGATTTCGTGTCGTCCCAGTCGCCGCGTGCGCGCGCGGCATCGAGCGCGGGCGATTGAAACCCGTACAGGTTCGTGAAAATGCGGTCTTTGTCGGCGAGCATCAGCTTCGTCTCACAATCATGCCCACGCCTTGCGATAGTCGTGGTTCTCGGCCTGCATTTCGGTCAGCGTCGTGGGGCCGCCGGCGGGTTCGGAGGAGTGGCGCCCGTCCTGCGGGCCGGGCGTCGGCGCCTCTCCGGCGGCGAGCATATCGATGATCCGTGCCGTCGAATCCGCGTCGAGACACTCGTAATTGTCGTCATTGATCTGCACCATCGGCGCGGTCGCGCAATTGCCGAGACACTCGACCTCGGTCAGCGTGAACAGCCCATCGGGCGTCGTCCGGCCCTTCTCGATGCCCCTGTCATTGAGGACGCGCATGACGTCGTCCGATCCACGCAGCATGCACGGCGTCGTCCCACAGAGCTGGACATGATATTTGCCGACCGGGGACAGGTTATACATCGTGTAGAAGGTCGCGACTTCGTAGACGCGGATGTACGGCATTTCGAGCTGTTCGGCGATATATTCGATCACCGGAATGGGCAGCCACCCTTGCGTATCCGTCATCGCGCCGACCTGCCGCTGGGCGATATCGAGGAGCGGCATGACGGCGGACTGCTGCCGTCCCTCCGGATATTTTGCGATGTGGCGCACGGCCTCTTTTTCATTGTCGGGCGTCCAGGCGAAATCGTCGAACGCGTGATGGTCCGGTTTCGCAGGCGCTTCGGCGCGCGCATGGCTGACGCTGGAATAGGTGGCGGCGGTCATTCGATCGTCTCTAGCTGGTGCCGGGTGCGATCCGACACTGGATTGGTCCCCGTATTCGGCTCGCCGGCGCGATCCATCAAGAGGACATGACATTCGGTCGCGGCGCGGGGCCGGTGATCCGTACCGCGAGGTATCACGATGGCTTCGCCCTGTCGAAGGGTTCGTGCCCCGTCGCGAAATTCGATGGTGAGCGTCCCCGAGACCACCAGAAACAGCTCGTCCGTTTCCGCATGGGCATGCCAGTCGAAATCACCCAGAAGCTTGGCAACGCGCAGCTCGCTGTCATTATATTTGCCGACGATGCGCGGATGCCAATGGTCGTCGAAACTGCCCAGACGCGCGGCGAGCGGGATGACGGGCGGAATGGCGGACGAGATGGTCGCGGGCGTGGTCACGTCTTTTCCCTCACGTTGACGGAGGCGACGCACTCCATCGCGTCCGCACCGTCCTCGCCGGCATGCGTTTCGATCGTCCAGATGGTGAGAAGGTCGGTCCCGCCGCCCAGCGGCACGGAATCGATCAGGATGCGTCCTGCCGCCTCGTCCACCTCCTCGATGCTGGTGAGGACGGTCGCACTTTCGCGGCCGATACGGTCGCGGATATGCGTGGCGAAGGTCGTCCAATTGTCGGTCGAGAACCCGGCCGCCTCGTCCACCGCGCGAAATCCGTCGCAGCGCGGCAGGCGCTCGTAAAGCTGGCCGCGCGTGATCGCCTGCATCACGGCATGCGGCGTGCGGTAGGCGAGCGAGACGCTGCCGGGGTCGACGCCTTCATCCGAGGGTGCCGCGCTTTCGTCAGCACCCTGTCCGCAGGCGGCAAGCCCGATCGACACGGCCGCAACGAACAGCGCTGAACTCAGCGGTCGCATTCGCCGAACACGATGTCGAGCGAGCCCAGAATGGCCGGCGCGTCGGCGAGCATGTGCCCCTTGCAGAGAAATTCCATCGCCTGGAGGTGCGAAAAGGCCGTCGGGCGGATCTTGCAGCGATAGGGTTTGTTCGACCCATCGGCGACCAGATAGATGCCGAACTCACGCGATGGCACTCTGCGCAGCCTACATTCACGAAAGCATTCATACCGTTGATCTGCTGCTGTGTCATGGCAGTTTCATCGCCACGCATATA
>JBCCAC010000264.1:0-3949 GCA_039815015.1 Pseudomonadota bacterium
GGATGAGATCGCGAGCGCGGAGATGCGCGCGGGATCGGTGCTGATCTTCACGGGCACCGTCATTCACGGCGGCGGGGCGAATGCGACGTCGGACGAGGAGCGGCTGGGGACGCTGATCCATTATGCGCCGAACTGGCTGCGGCAGCAGGAAAATCAGTATCTGAGCTGTCCGCCGGATGTGGCCGCGGGGCTCGATCCGGAACTGCGGCGCCTGATCGGGTATACCAAGGCGTCGCCCGTCTGCGGTTTCTATTCCTCGCCGACGGGCGCGCCGGGCGAGGAACTGGCGCCGCCCGAAGCGCTGTTTCGCGAAAAGGGCACCGATCTGGGCGAGATCGGCGATTCCGACCGGCTGCTGAAGGCGACACGGGGGACAGGGCACGCATGAGCTACAGATATGTCGCGCTGCGGCGCTATTGTGACGGCCTGCCGGTACCGGAGGATTTCGAGATTCACGAGGCGGCCGTGCCGGAACCGCAGGACGGGCAATTCCGCGTGCAGCACGTCTGGAACTCGGTCGATCCGGGGACGCGTTCGCGCCTGTCGGGGACGGACACCTACGCCGCCGCGCAGAAGATCGGCGCGCCGATGGACGGGTTTTCCGTGGGCGTGGTGGAGGCCTCTCGCAATGCCGACTGGCCGGACGGGACGCGCGTGTTCTTCGCAGGCGGCTGGCGGACGCATTCGATCCAGGACGGGCGCGGGTTCATCGGTCCGGTCGGCGCGGCGGCCGTGCCGCTTTCCGCCTGGATCGGGGTTCTCGGCGTACCGGGCCTGACGGCCTGGTTCGGGTTGAACGAGATCGGTGCCTTTCGTTCGGGCGATCGTGTTCTGATCACATCGGCCGCAGGACCCGTTGGCGCCACGGCCGGGCAGTTGGCGAAGGCAGACGGCGCGGAGCGGGTCGTTGGCATCGCCGGATCCGATGAGAAATGCGCCTGGCTGACGGGCGAGGCGGGCTTCGACGCGGCGATCAATTACAAGGCGGTCGACGATCTCGATGCGGCCATTGCGGAGGTCATGCCGGAAGGGGTGGACCTCCTCTTCGACAATGTCGGCAATCGCATGATCGACCGCGTGCTGCCGATGATGCGACCTGGCGGGCGCATCTGCGTTTCGGGGCAGGTCGCCGACTATTCGGTGCCGCTGGAAGAGCGTGCAGGCATTCGCAACACCATGCCTTTCATCACGCATCAGGTGCGCATGCAGGGCCTTGTCGTCTTCACCTTCGCCAAGGGGTTTCCCCAGGCGCTCGGCGAAATGGCGGCGATGCTGGCGGACGGGCGGCTCGTCAGGAAGGAAGAGCGGTTCGAGGGGCTGGACACCATGCCCGACGCTTTCTGCGGGCTGTTCCGCGGCGACAATTTCGGACGCCGCGTCGTCCGCGTGGGGGACGAGTGATGGTGGAGAGTTTCAGGATCGAGGACGGCGACTGGTCCCGCTTTACCTTTACGCGCGAGGGCCGCGTGCTGACGGCGTGGATCACCTCCGATCATCCGGTGAACGGCGTCGACGGGCCGATGCATGATGAGCTGGCGCGGGTGTTCACGGACCTGCAACGCGATAGCGAAAGCGATATTGTCGTGCTGGCCGCGAAGGGCCGCGCCTTCTGCGCCGGCGGCGATTTCGACTGGTTCGACGAGCAGGTCGAGAATCCTGCGGCGTTTCGGGCGATCGCCTGGGATGCGAAGCGCATCGTCGGCTCCCTGCTGGAGATGGAAAAGCCGATTCTTTGCCGGCTTCACGGTGCGGCGGCGGGTCTGGGCGCGACGATCGCGCTTCTTTGCGACATCATCGTCGCAGGCGAGGGCGCGGTGATCGGCGATCCGCATGTAAAGGTCGGCCTGGTGGCGGGCGATGGCGGCGCGCTGATCTGGCCGCAGCTGATCGGCTATGCGAAGGCGAAGGAGCTCTTGATGACCGGCGACATGTTGCCGGCCGCGGAGGCGGAGCGGTTGGGGCTGGTCAACCATGTCGTTGCGGCCGATGCGCTGGACGCGAAGATCGCGGAGATTATCGGCAAGATCACCACCAATCCGCGCTGGGCGGTGCGCTGGACGAAGACGGTGACGAACATTCCGCTGCGGGCGCTGGCGGCGCAGCTGATGGATGCGTCGATCGGTTATGAGACCGTGTCCAACACGCTTGCCGACCGGCGCGAGGCGGTCGCGGCGATGCGCGAGAAGCGTGCGCCGAAGCTGACCGGGGAATGATGATGACCAACAGTCTTTTCCCTCCTCACGAAGGGAAGGGAAAATTGTCATGACCGAAACCTTCGCTCCCGAACCCGAGCACGTCGCGGAAATCCGGCGCCAGCTTTCGCGCTTCGTTGCGGAAAAGATGCCGCGAGAGAAACGGCGCGCGTGGGACCGGGCGCATGACTGGCCGCGCGATCTGTTCGCCGAGATTGCGGAGATGGGGCTGATCGGCCTGACCATTCCGGAAGACTATGGCGGTGCGGGCCAGGATCTCGTCGCGGCGACCGCGGTTATGGAGGAACTGGCGCAGGGCGGGCCGTTCGTCGTCGGTCCCTATATTCATGCGGCCTTCTATGGCGGCATGAACCTGTCGGAAAACGGATCGGCGGCGCAGAAGGCGGAACTGCTGCCCAAGCTCGCGAAGGGTGAATTGCTGTTCTGCTACGGCCTGTCCGAACCGGACGTCGGCGGCGATCTGGCGAGCGTTTCGACGACCGCAGTGCGTCAGGGGGACGAGATCGTCGTCAACGGCGCCAAACGCTGGTGCACGGGGGCGGACTGGTCGGATTATATCTATTGTCTCGTGCGGTCGGGGCCGAAGGAAGAGCGGCACCGAAACCTGTCCTTCCTGCTGATTCCGACCGACGCGCCGGGCGTTTCCATGCAGGCCATCGAGCACAACAATCTGCGCTACACCGCCTCCATGGACGTCCAGTTCGAGGATGTGCGGCTGCCCGAGAGCGCGATCGTCGGCGGGCCGGAGATGTGGAACCGGGGCTGGCAGGTGCTGGCGGGCCGCGCGCTGGATGTCGAGAAGATCGAGATCACGACGGTCGCCTACGGAACGGCGCGCGCGGCTCTTGAGGAGGCCTGGCAATATGCCAAGGAACGCGAGCAGTTCGGCCGGCCGATCGCCCAGCATCAGGCGATCGCGCACAGGCTGGTGACGGCGCGCACGAAGCTGAGCGCGGCGCGGCACATGCTGTACCACGCCGCGTGGCTGGCAAATGAAGGACGACCCTGTTCGGCGGAGACGTCGATGGCGAAGCTGTTCGTCGCCGATACCGGTGTCGAGATCGCGCTGGCCTGCCAGCAGGTCATGGGCGCCTACGCGCTATCGGATGCCTATGACATGGACCGGCACGTGCGTGATCTGTTGGGCATGCCGATCGTCGGGGGATCGAGCGACATGCAGAGGAACAACCTGGCGAAGCTGTGGCGGTTGTGAGGTAACGACTTTCCCCTCCCCAACGGGGAGGGGAAAGTTTACAGACTTGGGTTCACCAGGAATTTCTCGCCTGTGGCCTTGCGTTCGTAAGCTTTCGCGATGTCCGGATCGATCATGTCCGCAAGGCTGATCGTCTTCGTATATTCGCTGTTGAAGATACCGTTGCGTTCGGCGATCGCATAGCGGCGCATTTCGATCATGCGCTCCATGCCGACCTGTTCAAGGTGCGGGGTGAGGAGCCAGCCGCCGACGCCCCAGAACATACCGTAGCTGGACGTCAGCTCGGTCGTGCCGGTGTCGAGGCGGCCGTAGATATAGACCTGCTTGTGGACCGTGGAACCGTAGACGGAGAAATCCGCGCCGCGTTTCGCCGCCGCCTTTTCCATCGCGGTCAGGATGTGGTTCGCGGTCTTGCCGCCACCGATCGCGTCGAAGCCGAGCGTCGCGCCGGTTTCGGCGAGCGCATCGACGAGGTCGCCGAAGAAACTGTCCTTCGAGGAATCGACGATGTGGGTGAGGCCGA
>JBCCAC010000303.1:0-3400 GCA_039815015.1 Pseudomonadota bacterium
CCGACAATTGCCGCTCGACCATGGCGAAGAAGCCCGGCAGCAACGCCATACCGCGTTCGGCAAGAGCCGGAATCTGCTTGGTATCCGGGACGGCGCCGGGTGCGGCATGGTTGGCAAAATGCGGTGCGGTATTGCGGAAGATGCTGGCAACATTGAAGAAACCGTCCAGTTCGACGCGGCGCTGCCATTGTTCCACCCGGGCGATTTCGAGCGGCGTCGAGCCGAACAGCGCGGGCTCGGGTTGCTGCGCCTCGAAATAGCGGCAGATGGCCATCGATTCATCGATGACCGTGCCATCATCGAGCTGCAGTGCCGGCAGCGTGCCGCGCGGATTGACCGCCAGATAGTCGTCGGCGCGGTTTTCTCCCGCGGCGATGTCGACGTCGACCATGGGGATCTCGATCCTCTTTTCGGCCAGAAAGATGCGGACGCGGCGCGGATTGGATGCCTGCTTCATATTGTAGAGTTTCATGGCGCGGACCCTGACGGCTCGCCCGCCGTCAGACAAGCCCGACCAGTCTATCCGCGTTCGCGCCACCAGCCCAGCGTCAGGACGAACGCGGCCAGTCCCATGAGCAGCCAGGCCGGCACCAGAGGTGTGCGTTCTATCGCGAGGAGTGCGCCGGCGTCACGGCGGCGCACGCCAACGTCGCCGCCGGCAGTGGCATTCGCACCCACCGAAACCCGGCGTACACCGGGAATACCGTCTTTCAGAAAGCGGACCAGACCGCCGCTTGCCTCCGTCGTTGCCGCCAGCGGATCCCGGCGTGGGCGGACGTCAGCGAACTCCGCGGCATTGCCGACGATGGCGAAGCGTGTGCGGTCGCCGCCTGCGACGGTATAAAGCCCCTCCGAAATGTCCGTCAGCGTGAGCGAACTGCCGTCGTCATCGGGGGTCATCGGCAAAACACGCCGCCGTTCGTCCGGCCCCTGGATTTCGACGGTCGAAACCGGTTCGACCCCGCGACTGGTGACGTCGAGCGCGCGGCCGCGTCCCGATGCGGTCAACGTAACCTCATCCAGTTCCGGCTCCTGCATCAGCCAATGTGCCGTGCGCCGCAGGAGTTCATCGCGCGGGCCGGCGCCGGCCACCGCGCGCGCCCACCACCAGATGTCGGTGGAACCGATCATGCCGACCCGGCCATCGCCGACCCGGTCGAGGATAAGGAGCGGCTTCGCACCGCGCCCTTCCATCAGCACCGATCCACCGTCGGAAGCGAGGCCGATCTGGTGACCCCATTGCCCCCAGCTGGCCGCCTGATCGCGGAACGGCCGCGTCACAGGGTGCCGCGTGCCGAGCGCCGACAGGCCGGGTCGGAAGGGGATGCCGGTATCCGTATCGGGAAGCGGCCTTGCCGGCAGGACGCTGGCGAGCGCGGTGCGGGCAAGGCCGTCCGGCGCGTTCAGTTCATCCCCGGCCACTACGAGCAGGCCGCCGCCATCGCGGACATGCGCGGCCAGGTTCTCGAAATAGGTCGGCGACATGAGCCGCGTCAGCTCGAACCGGTCGAAGATGATCAGGTCGAAATCGCCGAGGCGTTCCTGGAACAGCTCCTCGACCGGGAACGGGATCAGTGCCAGCCGGTCGGGCGGCGTCGGGTCGAAGCTGCTCGGCAGACGCAGGATGGTGAAGTGAACCAGATCGACATTGGCGTCCGCCTGAAAAGATCGCGCCACAGGCGCCCGCCGGGATAGGGGACGCCGGACACCAGGAGGACGGACAGGCGATCCTGCACGCCGTTCAGGCGAACGAGCGCGCGGTTGTTGATCGCGGTCACTTCCCTGTCCACTGTCGGGATGGACAGAGCGACATCGAGCGGTCCGCGACGCGTGACGGGCACATCGACCCGGGCGGCGACACCGGTCGGGATCGCGATCGTTCGGACATCGCCTTCGCTGGACGTGACCGTCAGCGGCAACGGGCCGCCCTCGCTGCCGTCGATGCGAACGGTCAGCCTCGCCGTATCGCCGACGACGGTGAACGGTGGCGTACTTTCGACGACCAGGCGCCGGTCGATCAGATCGGGATCGCCCGCGATAAGGAGATGCAGCGGCACGTCTGCCGGCAAGGCGCCCTCGGCGACAGCGTCATCGCTGATCCCGTCGGTGATGACGACCACTGCGCCCAGGCGATCGGTGTTCACGTCGCCCAGCGTCTGTTCGAGAGCCGCCCCCATGCGCGTCGGCGCATCGGGCTCGGCGGCCGTTCGGACGATCTGCCAGCGAATGCCGTCGGTATCGGCCTCCAGTCCGGCGATGGCGGTATCCGCCTGGCGCTGACGGTCGCCGATCGTCATGCTGGCCGAGCTATCGACGAGGATCAGGCCGATATCGTCCGTCGCGGCACGCTCTTCCGTCAGGCGCACCGGTTCGAGAAGTGCGAATGCCAGGATGAGAACCGCGAACGCGCGAAGCGGCAGATGCCGTGTGTCGCGCAGCGCGACCAGCAGCAGCATGACGCCGGCGGCCCCCGCCAGCGCGATCAGGACCGGAACCGGCAGGATCGGCGCGAGCTCGATCATCCGTTATTCGCCGCCGCCGATCCGGTCCAACAGCGTTTCGGTGTGCACCTGATCCGCCTTGTAGGTGCCTGTCAGCGCGTAGATGACGAGATTGATGCCGAAGCGCAGCGCATTTTCCCTTTGCGACGGCGAGCGGCCTACGGCTCCGCTCCAGGAGGAGGCCCAGTTGCCGCCGCCGAGGACGGTGCCGCTGACCCGGCCGCTGTCACCGTCAGTGCCCGCATCTACCCACAGCGCGCCGCCGCCAGCCGTATCGAGAAGATAATAGCTTTTGAAGAGGACGTGATCGGCATCGGCCTCTGCCAGCGATGGCAGTCCTAGCGGTGACAGGAGACGCCGCGCACCCGATCCGGCGCCCAGCGGCCGGCCGAAATCGAAGAGGATCAGGCCGCCGCGCTGCACGTATCGGCGCAGATTGTCTGCTTCGGCCGGCGTCATGGATGTGCGGGCGTAAGCGGGCCAGTAGACGAGCGGATAACGTCCGAGATCGGCAGCATCCGCCGCGACGCCTGCGACTGGCCCAGCGGCGACCGATGTCCGCCGCGTCAGCGCCGTCGATAGCGCTTCCAATCCTGCCGCCACGGTCGCGTCGGCGGAGGTCCCGGCAATATAGGCAAGCTGCGTCTGGCCGGTCTCCGAAGTCTGCGCTGTGACGGGTTCTGACAGCAGGATCGCGGCCATGGCCACCAAGGCCGCGGCCATCGGTTTTGGAATAGACGACCCGGCCGGGCCGGGCAGGCGGCCGCGCAGGCGTAGCATGACCAGGAGGTCGATCATAAGGAGGGCGGCGGCGATGGCGAGGATCCAGCCGCCGAGGCGAAGTGGCACGGCCGCGGGCGTCGCGAGGCGCATGCCCTCGGTCGATAGCGGCGTGAAGC